>JAAXHZ010000158.1 GCA_012270625.1 Dehalococcoidia bacterium
ACAACCAAGCGTAACGCAGTGGAGCAGTGAAGACCATGCCGCACAAGGCGCTGATTGGGAAGAGCAGAGCTATCTGGAAGGGCTCGTGAGCAGGCGAGACGCAGAGGCCCACACATCTCAAGACCATGGACTAACTCCCTCAGAAACCTTGTCAAACCACCACACCGACTAAACTGATACAGGTTCGGCCACCTAAGAAAATTGCACTTATGCAATTTTCTCCCCCAAGCCCCCGCGTTTACAGGAAATCGCTGTCACGATATACTCAGCGCCACGAAACCAATCCCAGTCAGAAGCGAGGGCTCCTCATGGGCGAATTTGATGGAAAGGTCGCGATAGTCACCGGCGCTGGCAGGCTCCGGGGTATTGGACGTGCAGCTGCGGTCGGCTTCGCGAAGCTCGGCGCGAACGTGGTCGTAACCGGAACGGGCAGGGACCCCTCAACCTTCCCGCCCGACGAGAAGGCCGTCGGCTGGCGCGACATCCACAGCGTCGCAGAACAGGTCGAGTCGCACGGAGTCAAGGCGCTGCCCCTGATAGTGGACGTGACCAACAAAGAGCACGTCCAGAACATGATCGATCAGGCAGTGAGCGAGTTCGGCCGCGTGGACATGCTCGTCAATAACGCCGCCTACGCGCGCGGCCCGGACCGCGTGCCGGTTCTGGATCTCGACGATGACATCTTTCAGAGGGTCATCGACATCAAAATCACAGGCACGTACCTGTGTACCAAGGCCTTCGTCGGCGCGCTCCAGGAGCAGGGTCACGGCGGCAAGATAGTCAACATCTCATCTACAGCCGGCAAGCGCGGAAGCGCAAATACCCTCGCCTACAACGCCGCCAACTTCGCCATTGTGGGTATGACTCAGTCCATGGCCCGCGAGTTCGGGCCGATGGGCGTCAACGTGAACTGCGTCTGCCCTGGCGCTGTCGATACGCACAGGATGGACGACATCGACCGCGAAACGCGCTGGGTAGAGATGGCGGAGCAGACTCCAATAGGGCGCAACGGCACCGACGATGAGACCGGCGAGTTCTGCGTCTATCTCTGCACCGAGGCCGCGTCGTGGATACACGGTCAGTCGATCAACATCAATGGCGGCTCTGTGATGGAGCATTAGAGAGACTTTCAGAGTGAGGAGGTGACTGGAATCGATCCCTCTCGCTCCTCACTCCTCTTCACTCGCTCCTAACAGGCAGCGACACCGTCGCCTTGCCGATCACATGCGGCGTGCCTTCTTCGTTCTCCATCGTGACGTCGCACTCGATCTGAGGATCGCCGTCCACGATGTCTTTATCAGTTATCATGCCGCGCAGGGTTAGAGGGCGGTTGTGCAGCACCGGACTGCGGAACACCACGTCCAGCTTGACCAGTCGGACCGTCGGAGACCACGCGGTGATTAGCTGAGACATGATCGCGATGTTCATAGCGCCCGGAACGATCGCTTCCGGCAGTCCCTCGCTCTGGGCCTTCTCACGACTGGTGAACCGCGTCGGCCCCTCTTCGCGTCCCCAGACCTGGGTGAACTCGATCACCTGATCGTCGGACACTATTCGCTCTACCGGCCCGACCTCGTCGCCGAGGTCAACGTCATCGTAGTAAACGCCGTCCTCGCTCATCTCGGCCTCCTGTTGCGCCTTACGAACGACTCCTGGACCAGCGCGACCGCCTCTCCTCTCTGATTTGCGAAGCTCGTCTCCCAGACTTGGAATACCATCTTGCCTGAGCGACCGGTCTTGGCATACACGTCCTTCAGCCTGGTCTTCGCGAACAGCGTGTCGCCCGGCTTCACCGGGCCGACACACTCGATCGCCTGACCTGCGAACAGGCTCATGTCTCCGAACTCCAGCTTGATGTCGGGCCGGGTGACGCCGGAGACGAACATGTTGCAGAACGTGGGCGGCGCGATGATGCTGCCATCCTCCGACTCCCTGCCGGCGTCTTCGTCGAGGTACAAAGGGTTGGACTCACCCGTTGAGTGGGCGAACTTTACGATCATCTCCTTCGTCACAGGGTAGGAGCCGATCTCATGATCCACGCCCAGCAGGCTGCGGTCGAATACTATATCGGTGTCTGCGGTTGTCATGTGTACGAAAGTCCTCTCTGAGAATATGTTGCTCCCTCTCCCTCAAGGGAGAGGGTTGGGGTGAGGGTGATAGTGACTAGTGGCTCATACCGCGTCGGCCAGCAGCACAGGAGCGAACGCACCCGCTCTAAGCTCTCTGACCAGGTCGGTCTCACTCATTACCGGGTTCTCGAAGCGAGTCATGCACCTGCCGATGGCGCTGACGAGGTGCGCGTCGCTGCCGCCCGTAGCAGGGACGCCAAGTTGTCGGATCAGCTCCTCCGCGCGCTCCTGCTCACCTGGACGATTGGAGCCGTTCAGCCCCTCCGCTGCGCGTATGGAGCTGAAGTCTCTCCCGTTGCCCATGAACTCGCACAGACCGATGCCGAAGCGCCCAGGGTGCGCGGGCACCGCTATTGCGCCGAGCTCTTCGGCTGCTCTTACAAGCTCGAGCGCGTCCATGCTGACGTCACTGAAGTCGATGGCATCCGCAAGCGCCTCTGTGACGCCGTACACCAGGAAGTGGCCCATGTTGGTATCGAGCTCGGACCCTTTCATGATGAGCACGTCGTTGGCCTCACCGAGCTCAGTGTAGCTCTTGTCGAAGTCGAACTTGCGATGCTCGGTCAGGACGAAGCCGTCTATCCGGTTGCCCTTCTTGCGGAGAACGCCCACCCACTTCACATACTGCTCTACGGTTGCTCTTGAGTCGTCCGAGGATACGGAGTGAGTGTGCAGGTCTATGAACATTCGTTTCTTCTGCCGGAGGTAGAGTTGGGAAGCGCCCGTAAGCGCCGCCTGACGAATGTTATGAAAGCGCCGCAGCGCAGTCAAGAGCGCGATTTGACAGCGGCGCGAAGGGAGTCCAAAGTAGTCGGGGAGAGCGCGGCGGTCATGAATCGCGGCCGACGCGCCTCAAATACCCCAACACCGGAGGACAACGCAATGGACTTGGGAATCACCGGCAAGAACGCGCTCGTAACCGGAGGCAGTCGCGGACTCGGACGCCAGTGCGCTGTCTCACTGGCCGCTGAAGGCGTCAACGTCGCGATTTGTGGACGAACGCAGAGCACGATAGACGGCACAGTGGCCGAGCTGGAGTCGATGGGTGTCAAGGCGTTCGGAGTAGTCGCCGACGTGATCGATACCTCCGACATGCAGAGGCTCCACGACGAGACAGTCGCTGGCTTGGGGCCGATCGACATCCTCGTGAACAACGCGGGTGGGTCCATAGGCTCGACCGATATTGACGACACGCCTCTGGACAACTTCCGCGCCGTGTTCGACCTCAATCTGTTCGGCGGATACGAGCTGACCAAGCACGCGCTGTCTCACATGAGGGAGCAGGGCTGGGGTCGCGTCATCAACGTCGCGTCCATCTGGGGTCGGGAGTACGGCGGCAACATCGGCTACATGTCCGCCAAGGCCGCGCTCATAGCCGCCACCAAGCACGCCGGGCTGTCCCTGGCTGGCACGGGCATAACCGTCAATTCGATCGCGCCCGGCTCGATCTCTCATCCTGCGGGAGGCTGGGAGCGGTTCCAGGCCGAGCAGCCCGAGGAGGTCGTTAGCGCGTTTATCGAGAACAATCTCCCGATGGGAAGGTTCGGCTGGCCAGAACCCGTCGGCGACCTGTGCGCGTTCCTGGCGTCGGACCGCGCCGACCTCATCACCGGGTCATGCGTAGTGGTGGATGGCGGCCAGAGCTACTCGATGATGTAGGAGGCTGCCACCACTGTTTGCGCCTGATGGACGCCCAGACGCATATGGACCGCTGGGCATGGCCGCTGTCATACGGAAAGATAGTCTATGGTAGACTAGTCCAGCTTCAAATAAGGAGTTCCAATAGTGCTTGGATCAGAGCCTCAACGTGTCTGGACTGTGGCCGAGGCGAAGGCCCGGTTGTCCGAGATACTTCGTCTTTCTGAGGAAGAGGGTCCTCAGCGTATCGGCGCCCGGAAGTCCTTTGTCGTAGTGCCCGCCCGTGTATGGGATGAGAGGTCACCGCCCCGAAAACCTCTGGGTCAGTGGCTGGTTGAAAACGTGCCACGCGGGACAGATCTTGAAGTTCCCGACCGCAGCTCGGATCGGAAGATACCGTTCATTGATGATGAGTGCGACGAATGAGTCACTACCTTCTGGACACCAACGTGATCTCGGAGCTAACGAGGCACTCTCCGGCTCTTCAGGTCGTCAGATTTCTGAATGAACAGGACGATCTGTGGCTATCGTCTATTGTCATATATGAGCTGGAGTACGGATTGAGACTACTGCCCAAGGGCCGCCGCCGTAGTCGCCTGTCCGAGATGCAGTCAGGAATTCTGTCCGCGTATGAGAATCGCATACTTCCTCTGGACACGAGAGGAGCAGAGTGGGCGGCTCACTTTCGGGCGGAGTCTCGCCGTATTGGGAGGCCTCTCGATCTAGGTGATGCCCTCATCGCGGGAACAGCCAAGGCTCATGCCTTGTCGCTAGCGACCAGGAACGTCACGGACTTTGAGAATCTGGACATAGATGTCATCAACCCGTGGGATGTGTAGATGAGGAGAGACAGAAGCCCGATAGATAACCTAACCTCATTGACGAACACATTCAGGATATGAAGCAGGCCCTACCACCACTGCTCGTATCGAATCCTAGGCCGAGGCACACCCAGATTCCTGAGCGTCGCTACCATTGCCCGGATCATGGGCGGCGGGCCGCACACGAAGAACAGCGCGTCTAGGTCAACAGACTCTGAGATCAGCAGGTCTGCGTCGATCCGGCCCGTGTGTCCGTCCCATTCGCCGTCGCGAGCTGGTCTTGTGACCGTGAAGATGGGTCTGACACGGGAATTGGCGGCTGCTATCGAGTTCAGCTCATCCCTGAATAGCAGTTCGTCAGGTGTCGATGCGCTGTAGATGAGGGTCAGGTGAGTGCGTGTCGCGAGTTCGTCTGCTGACCTCACAATGCTCATCAGGGGAGTCAACCCGATTCCGCCGGCGATCAGGACGACTGATTCCGCCTCGTCCGGCTCGTAGTAGAAGTCGCCGCCGAGGCTGACCTCGACCGAATCTCCGACTCGCGCCTCCTCGTGGAGCCAGTTGGTGACCGGATGGTCGGAGCCGTCTCGCTTTACCGCGAGGCTGATGGTCGCCTGCTCCGCTGGGGACGAGGTGATCGAGTAGCCGCCGACGGCCTCCGCGCCCTCGATGTTGACGAAGAAGTCCACCCACTGCCCAGCCATGAAGCCGATCTCGTGTCCGCGCAGATCGAGGCGGAACGATCTGATCGTCGGAGTCTCATGTCGGATTGCGACGATCTTTGCCGGCAGTCTCACCGGTCGCTCCGCTCAGCGGATGCTGCGGCGAACTCCGGTCTCACCAGTCTGTCGTACTCGTGACGCCCTCGAACCATCCCTCCGTCGACCAGGATGTCCCGCATCCCGTTGAACGAAGACTCCGTGATCGTCGCGCTCGCAGGCCAGGTCCGGTTTGCCCTGTACTGACTCACGCAGTCGAGCAGCAGGTTGTAATCCAGGTCGGCAAAGAACGGCTCGACGTGGTCAACCACCTCCGCGTCCTCCGCGACTGACAGCCACTGGAGCGCGTCGTCGAAGCCGTTGACGAAAGCCTGCACCGTATCAGGATTAGACTCGATGAAGCTCGGCATCGCCGCAAAAGAGCTGTAGCAGATGTGTCCTAGTTCAGGCCCGATCGCTGTCGCCAGATACCCGGTGCCCTCGGCTGCCAGAAGCCCAGCCTGTGGATGGGGCAGGTGTACGTAGTCGATAGCGCCCGCTCGGAATTGGGTCAGCGCGTCCTGGGCGGAGAGTCCGGGAACAAGGTTCACCCTTTCGGGAGCGATCCCGTGTTGCAGCATTGCGGCGCGTAGCGAGTTCCAAGGGACAGGCGTGAACCCGACCGGGGCCAGCGTAGAGCCTTCGAGCATACTCCACTCCCAGTTGTCGGTTCGTTCGCGCGAGACGAGGAAGAAGCCATCGCGCCTGTTGATCTCAGCGACGTGCAGCGGTGCGTCCTCGTGCCCGAGGTCCAGCTCGACTAGGCTGCGACTGATTCCGGTCTGTGCGATGTCCACCTCGCCCGACCGGAGAATGTCCATCGCCGCTCCGTCCTCGGGCATGGTGGAAAACATCACGTTCAGCCCATGTCTGTAAAAGAACCCTCCTGAGACCGCGACGTAGATCGGCGTGTAGAAGAGGTTTCGGAACGTCTCCATGAGTCGGAGGCTCTTGGGTTGTGAGACAGTTGGCATTTCATGCTTCCTCGGATGGACGAGAGCGCCTATGGGGACGAGGCTTTTCTGCGCTCCATCTCGTCAATTATTCGATAGGCGTACAGCAGGCCGCTGCTCTCGTCGTCAATCGAAAGCCGGTTCTTTATCTCGGCCCCGTCCGGGAACAGGATTTCCACTGAGACTACGGGCCTGGCGTCGTCGGACAGCGTGTTCAGAAGATTGTGGCCGTCTGGGACAGCCTCGAACTCCCGCATCACGATGATGTCGCAGCCTTTGTACTGTTCACTTCTCATTACGAACTCCTGGTCAGTGGCGCGGTTACAGCCGTCGCCCCTCGTAGTCGATTGGCGCTATCGGCAGTCCCAGCTCGCTCAGGCCGGACTCGATTTCTGAGGCGTCTCCGGCGATCACTATGTTTAGGCGCCCGACATCCAGCAGCTCGGAGCCGGCGCTTCGGACGTCTTCGAGCGTCGTCTCGGTCAGACGCTGGGGGAACTGCACAAAGTAGTCGTCTGGCAGGTCGAAAGTGACGATACGAGTCAGCTGGCTGATGATCTGGTACTGCGTCTCGAACTGGCTGGGGATGCTGCGCATGATCCCGTCGATTGCGTTGCGGTACTCGGTCTCCGTTACCGGACGGTCGCCGATGATCTCCTCGAACTCCTTGAGCGTCTCGATCACGGTCTCTTTCGTTACGGCGGTCTGAACGCCGCCCCCCGCGACCAGCATGGAGGGGCCGAGGTTCCATTCGACACTGGACATGTAGCCGTAGCTGTACCCCTTGTCCTGCCTGAGGTTCATGTTCAGTCTGGCGCCGAACTGACCGCCGAAGATGTAGTTGAACACGTTGAGAGACATGAATCGCGGGTCTTTGCGAGGAATGGTCAGGTGACCGGAGCGTACTACGGACTGCGCCGCGCCAGGCTTGTCGGCCAGGAAGATCGTGGTCTGAGACGGAGTAGGAAGCTCGGACTGAGCCGGCGCGTTCGCCTGCTCAGCGCCGGACAGCCATCCTCCGAAGGTCTCGGTCGCCGCGTTGACCGCCTCGTCCAGCGACAAGTCTCCCACGATGATGAAGGTAGAGTTCTCAGGTCGAAAGTTCGCGCCGAAGAAGGTCTTCAGATCGTCAGCGGATGCCTGCTCGACAGATCCCTCGACGCCGGTGAGTGGATGTCCGTAAGGCGTTCCTGGCCCGAACATCACGCCGCGTGTGGCGCGAGCGGAGATCGTGGCCGGGCTGTCCGAGACGCGCCGCAGATCGGTCAGCAGGTTGGCGCGCACACGCTCCAGCTCGTGTGCTGTAAACTCCGCGTTCTGGGCTATGTCCCCCAGTATTCCCAGCGCGTCGCGCCATGTCGATGAAAGCCCGTCCGACATGAGTACGATGTGCTCGCGGCTGGCGCTGGCGCGCAGGTGACTTCCGAGAAACTCAACTTCGTCCGAGATCTGGGCCGAAGTGCGACTCGCGGTGCCCTCGGGAAGCATGGACGTCGTGAGATGGGCGAGCCCCGCCCTGTCGGCCGGATCGGACACCGCGCCCGACCGGACGACCAGACCGAAAGCCACCGTTGGCAGCCCACGCTTCTCGACGTGCAGGATGTTCAGACCGTTGCCGAGCTTGGCGCGGTTCGGGACCGGAGCGGTGAACACAGGCTGTGGGGACGCCGCCGGAGCGGCGCTGCGATCGATGGGTGACGCCACCGTTGCGCGCTGTTTCTCCGGGTGGACCGCGAGTCGCACCCTGGCGTCTGACAGCATCCCGGCGACGCGCTCGATGTCTTCGAGCGTGACTCCAACGTATCTGTCGATGTCCTGGTTGATGAAT
>JAAXHZ010000159.1 GCA_012270625.1 Dehalococcoidia bacterium
GCTGCGCTCGGCAAACGCCAGCAGATAGACCACGTATCCCAAGCCGGAGATGAACATTATCACTCCCAGCGCGACGAGCACTATCGTGCGCCATCCCGCTGAGATGAGTGGATCGATCTCCTGCGCGGCGAGCTGTTCTTCCAGCCCGATCGCGTCGCCCCGCGCTCTGACAATCCGGGACACGCTATGGAACACCTCCATGTCGGCGCCGGGAGCCGCCTCGATGAATATCTCGTTGACCGAGGTGTCCCCGAACGGGTTCAGCGCGTCCATGTACGCGAGCAGGGTATCGATGTCGAACACCAGGAATCCCCCGCGCGCCGGGTCCAGCGTTGGAAAGTAGTCAACTATGCCGGTGATGACCACCGGAACGACGCCTCCGGGAAGGTTGACCAGCAGGCTGTTGTTCACTCCGGCTCCGGTGGCGGCCGAGAACGTGCGGCTGGCTACCGCGGGGATGAATCCGTGTTCTCCGGCGCGGTAGATGCCGCGGATTCCGACGTTCGTCTCTTTGCCGAAGGTGAAGTACGCGGCTCCCGCGCCTGAGTGGACGTTGTCGGAGATCCAGATAACTTCGTCCACTCCGAGCTGGCTGGTCGCCAGAGGCACCCAATCGAACGAGTCCTCGAACCCCTCGATCAGGGTTACCTCCCCGGACTCGCTGACCGCCGCGAGATCGTCGAACACGGCGGAGCCGGCAGTGGCCGTCGCGCCAAAGCCGGGCTCGTTGATCTGGATGGAGACGACCTTTATCGGATGGACCAGATCATCGGGCAAGTCCGCGCTGACCAGGTTCCAGCCGGGATCAGGCATATCGCCAAACGTCACAGTGTCGGACCGTCCGTTGGCGTCTTCCAGCACGATCCACAGGAAGATCAGTGGGTAGAAAGACTCCGGGTTGACCCACATCTGGATTCGACGCGAACCTTCCGGGATCTCGATCGACCGGACAGGCTCTTCGACCTTTAGCGTGGACAGCACCTGGCGCAGGGTGGGTTCGAAGAAGTCGCCTCGATACCAGGCGTCGAAAGTGTCGGTATCGACCGCCAGAAAGCTGAACCCAGAGCCTATCTGTCCGGCGCCTATCCTGCCACTGGCGCGGTGCGCCTCTGAAATGGACTGCACACCGGGGACGGCGCCGAAAGTGTCTCCCACGCGCCCGTCTCTTCGACCGAGGTACGAGTCGAGGTCAATGACTCGTATGTCAGACCCGACGTAGTATCGCACCCTCTCCTCGTAGCTCCTGTCCAGGGTGGCGCCGACGGTCGTGGACAGCACCCCGATGCCTCCGGCAAGCACCAGCAGCAGCACCAGCCAAGAGTACTGGAGCGGGTTGCGCGCCATGTGCCACATGCTCATAGATACCCAGACGGGCGCGCGGCGCGAAAATTCGGCCAGCAGATAGAACAGCGCCTGCGCGGGCACTATGCACAGCAGCGCGATCGAGCCTACGAACACCGCTGAAGGCGAGTCCGGGTGCGGCGGGGACGCTGACGTGAACCATGCGACCGCCCCCACCTGCACAGCGATCCAGAAGGCTCGCGTAATCACCCTCACCCCAACCCTCTCCCTTAGGGAGAGGGGGCCTGTTGATTGGGGTTCATGCTTGTCTGTACCCATTTGCCTACCCCTGTCAGCCCTCAAGGGAGAGGGGGCGGCTGATGTCGAGAGCCAGTACGCGGCTCCGAATACGGCTATCGTCGCCGCTTCTGGAATCCAGCCCGTGAGGTCGCCGGCGCGGACGTAGTCGAAGGCGATGGCCGCTGTCAGCGATGGGAGCGTGAGCGCGGTCGCAAGATGCACCAGCGCCAGCGACTCGCCGCTGACGTAGCGTATGAACATTGGGAATATCCTGAAGAACATCAGCCCGACCGCTGCCAGGAAGAGCACCGGCGCGATCAGCAGCGCCTCGTTGACGTCCTGTTCGCCGAACAGGCTGCCGGAGACAAGCTCGCCGCGAGCCTGAAGCTCCCAGAACAGGATTCCGCCGACCAGCAGGAAGGCTATGTCTATGTAGAACCTCTGCACCAGCGGCATGGACGGAGGTCGGGAGGCCCTGAGCCTGTGGATGATCAGACCGGCGCGAGCGCCCAGGACTCCGGGCACCACGAATATGATGAGACAGAGCAGCCCCGCGACACCCGCGGCCGCGAACGGAATCCAGCTGGGGTGCACAGGCAGAGGTCGCCCATCGGTTATGTGCTCGAAGTAGGGAAGCGTCCCGGCAAGCCATACCACAAGCAGAGCGAGGAACGGCGCGATCGCGGCCGCAATCACCGTCAGGATCGCTCCCTCGGCGAGGTACAGCCTGAGAAGGCGCCAGGTACTGGTACCACGACTCCTGAACAGCGCGACGTCGCTCTCGCGGTTCGGCACCAGGTACGAGACGATCATGAACAGGAAGTAGAGCACCGCGACGCCCAGGACGGTGAGCAGCAGAAGCAGCGGAACGCTGGACAGGAAGCTCCGCCTTCCGAACCGGACGAGCATGACGTCTATGCCGCTGAACGCCGTTGAGCCGGGCAGCAGGATGGACAGCTCCTCGCGCAGCAGCTGCATTCGCGCTCGCATTTCCGCCTTCGACCAGCCCCTCAGCACCGAGGTGTCGATGCTGCTGTACCAGGTGGAGTTGACGGCCGCGCCAGGGAAGGCCGTGCCCACCGCGCCGGCAAGCACAGACTGACTCACGAACATGCCGAGAGCAGGAGGCGAGTTCGGCGTTATCTCGCCTTCGGCGTTCGGAATTCTGGGGAACAGGAACGACTCGGCGTCTGTCTGCCAGTATGGGTCTTCAGGGTCAGTCGCTTCGATCAGACCGGCTATCCTGGCCGATACCTTGACAGGCGAGTCCTGGGAGGGAGCGACCACCAGAACGTCGCCGGGGAGCAGGCCCCCGAACTCGGCGGCCGTCATTCCGCTCACCAGCACCTCCACCATCGGCCCCTGAGTACCCCTGAGCACGGTGTCCTCAGCCTGTCTTCCTGCGATGATCGTGATGTGGTCGCTCAGGCCGGTGAATGACTGGAGCAGGCCCGCGGCAGGCTCGGGCAGCGCGTCCTCTCTCTCTTCATTCTCCTCGCCATTCTCCTGGCTCTCGCTGTTAGACGGATCAGCAGAAGGCTTGTCGGGAAGAGCTACTGAGTAGAACGGGGTGCGCAGGTGGCGCTCGGTACCGGTGTGAATCGGCGCGACGCTCGTGTCTATGGCCTGGTCCAGAGCGGCGCCGGCGCGCTCAATCTCACGCTTCTCCAGCGGGATGAAGCTGGACCTGGACGTAATGCTGAAGTAGGTCTCTCCGTCACGCGCGAGCGCGGACTCTACCGCGCTGTTGATTCCCTGGCGTTCGAGCGCGTCGAGGTAAACGGGGGCGGCGGACATCAGGAGCGTGGCGATCATGATGCCCAAGAAGACGCTGACCATAAGACGCCAGTCAGTGAGCAGGCGTCGCAGGACGAGACGACCGATTGTCAGGTTGTCAGGAGAGTCGTTCACCGGAGTACCAGCCGCCATCCATGGGTGTGTACATCTCGACTGTCTGGAGCGCGGAGAATCCAAACCCACCGACTATCTGGACTCTCCCGTCGTCCATCAGAAGAGCGGTGTGCCCCCACCTGGCGTCGCGAATCGCGCCGCCAGGCCTCCAGCTGGCATCATGCGGACTGAATATCTCGGCAGAGGCGAGGGGCGTTATGCCGTCCCTCGCGCCTCCGACGACCAGCACTCTTCCGTCGGGCAGCAGCGTGGCGGTGTGGGCAGACCTGGCCTCAGACATCTGCCCCGCGTCTGACCACGTGCCGCTAGAAGGGTCGAATATCTCGGAGGACGCGATAGGCGAGCCATCGACGCCGTAGCCGCCGACCAGCAGTACCCTTCCGTCCGACAGGGTGACGGCAGCGTGGCTGTCTCTCGCCTCGACGAGGTCTCCGGCATCCGTCCAGGCTCCTGTTGCGGGATCGTAGATCTCGGACGACCTCACGCTTCGGTCATCTCGTCCCACACCACCGGCGATCAAAATCCTGCCACCGGAGAGCATAGCAGCCGTATGCCCCCAGCGCGGAGACCGCATTGGAGAAGCGGGAGTCCATCGTCCGCTGAGCGGGTCGAGTATCTCGACACTGGACAGCGCGCTGAGGCCGTCCCACCCGCCAACCGCGAGAAGACGCCCGTCAGGCAGCAGGGTCAGAGTGTGACGACTCCTGGCGTCGATCATGTCCTCGTACCTGTCCCACACGGCCGCGACCGGATCTAACACCTCTGCGCTCGCCAGAGGAGTCGCGAGATGTCCCACGCCGCCGGCGACGGATATCCGTCCATCCGGAAGGGTGGCCACCGCGTGTCCCCATCTAATGTCTCTCATGGGCGTGGTCTGAATCCACTTGCGCAGTCTCCAATCGAAGAGCTCCGCCGTGTTCATGCCACGACCGTTGGTGTCGTAGCCTCCCAGCAGAAGCGGAGTCCCTGTGTCGGAGCACGAGGCAGGTCTGTCACACTTCATCAGCACCGCGACGTGTCCCCAGCGAGCGCGCTGAGCGCTGCCGGCGGCTGCCCAGGCCCCGGAGCCGGGCACGTACAGCTCGGTTCGAGTGAGAGGCGAGAGCAGTCCGGCCTTGCCCCCCACGACAAGCAGGGCGCGCTCTGCACCCATAATACCGCTCGGCAGCAGTGTCGCCGTGTGGCCCCTGCGCGGGGCGAGCATACTATCGGTCCTGCTCCAGGTGTCAGAGACCGGATCGAAGACTTCGGCGGTGTTGCTAGGAATCGCTCCTCCCCCACCGACGACGATTACCCTGCCATCAGTGAGCAGCGTAGCGGTGTGGCCGCCCCTGGAGTGACGCATCGACGCGCCGGGCGACCAGGTCTGAGCGACCGGATCGAACATCTCGGTAGAGTCATGGGCGATGCTGCTGTCTCTTCCCCCGATGACCATGACCCGGCCATCGGGCAGCACGGTAGAGGTATGTTCTCCGCGTTCAATAGACATCGCTGGCGCCGTGGTCCACGAGCTGGAGACGGGATCGTAAATCTCGGCGGACGAAATCGCCTCTCGTCCCTGCTTACCCCCGATGACGAGCACTCTGCCGTCGGACAGCAGCGTAGCGGTGTGGGCAGATCTCGCGACAGCCATGTCCGGGCCGGTGGCCCATGTGCCGGTCGCAGGATCGTACAGCTCCGTCGATGCCGTCGGAGCAGCCTTGTCAGAGCCGCCTGCGACGAGCACACGCCCATCGAGCAGCAGCGTGGCGGTGTGGTCGATGCGCGCAACGCTGAGCGACGTCGAAACAGTCCAGGACATCGCGTCAGGATCGTAGAGTTCCGTCGTGGGCGTGACGCTGCCGACCCCGCCGCCGCCAACGATGAGCACTTTGCCGTCGGACAGAAGCGTAGCGGTGTGGCCCGCGCGGGCCTCCGAGATCGGGCCGACGAGAGTCCACAGACCGGTCGAAGGGTCGTAGTACTCAGCCGAGGTCAGCTCGTCGTCGTCTCCAGCGCCGGCGACAGCCAGGATCGTGCCGTCCGGCATGAGCGTGGCGGTGTGGTCGGTGCGGGCATCGTTGGAGCTTCCCGGAGCGTCCGGAGAGCCGACCCTATTCGGAATGGGGGAATGTAAAGGCGCAGAGGACGGCAAGTCGAGCTCCGCAGCCTCACTCTCGGTATCAGCAGCGGGTGGGGCGTCGCACGCGACGGAGAACGCAAGGAGCGCCGCAGCCAGCAACCCAGCGACACTCCATAGGGGAACAGTAGTCGTCCGTGATCCCATTCGTGAATTGTGTAGCAGACGGTCAAGTCAAGTCAACGCAGGCCCGGACTAGCGTGCAGCCGTGCACGGATCTCAAGCCGTCCAGGAGCAACCGATAGATGGACTCGACGGACGTTGACACGGTGGATAGGCTGGTCTATCGTAACCCTGTACTCGAATGTTTGTTCCCATTTCAGGCTACGCTAGAGGCTCCAATTGACGCAAGTCCCTCACCCGTTCCCATACCAGGGCAGTAAGCGGATGGTGGCGCGGCATATTCTTCCGGCTTTGACATGACAATACACGCTACTAGCATCCCATCCCCGGTACTACACGAACGCCCGACCGAATATGCCGATCGCGTTGGAGAGTGGTATGTCGCCACGAAACCCGACTCCCATCGAAGGGAGCACGGACTCTACTTGACTCCCATCGAAGTCGCAGACTTCATGGCCGAACAGGTAGCTCCTTCAAAGACAAGTGTACGTCTGCTGGACCCAGCCGCAGGCGCAGGCGTCCTGTGCTGCGCCGCTGTCGAAGCTCTGCTGGCACATAAACAGTCTCCTAAGTCGGTCGAGATAGTTGCCTACGAGGTGGATGCAGGACTCATTGAGCCGTTGTCCGCTGTACTGGGATACCTGAACGAGTGGTGCTATACGCAGCGCGGTGTTCTTGTCGAGATCCAAGTCAGACAAGCAGATTTTGTGATGGCTCACGCGGGCGCTCTCAAGCACGTAGGTGGTCTCTTCCCCTATGGCGAAGACGACGGGAAGTTCGACGTCGTCATTTCGAATCCACCTTATTTCAAGATTTCCAAGACAGACCGCCGTGCCGTGGCCGCAGCGACTGTTGTACACGGACAGCCGAACATCTATGCCCTCTTTATGGCTGTCAGCGCTGTGCTGCTGAGGGAGAATGGAGAATTCGTCTGCATCGCACCCCGAAGTTTCACCTCGGGTGAGTACTTTCGACAGTTCCGAGGCGTATTCTTCGGCATGATCCGTCCTACGCAAGTACATATATTCGGCTCAAGGCGAGATGCGTTCAGCCGTCATGAGGTGTTACAAGAGAACGTAGTGCTTTTGGGAACGCGTCGTGACCACTGGTTCGACACAGGTGATCGGCAAGCCCTAACCGTATCCTCAAGCCGCGGTGTACATGACATTGCAGACCCCACTCGCCAGTCGGTGCCGATAACAGCCGCACTCGATCTGAATACAACCGACAAGGTGTTGCGACTCCCGCAGTGTCCTGATGATGAGCAGGCTCTGGCGCTGGTGGATAGCTGGTCCAATAGACTGGCGGACTTGGATATGAACATCTCGACCGGCCCCGTCGTAGCCTTTCGCGCTGCAAATCATATCGACCAGCAAGGCTGCGTCCCCGACACCCATGTCCCGCTCTTATGGATGAACCACGTCCAGGAAATGCAAGCGACTTGGCCGCTCAACGGACGTAAGCCAGAGTACATCAGACGACTGGGAGCCGAAGCGCTTCTCGTACCAAACGGGAACTATATCCTGCTACGTCGGTTTAGTTCCAAAGAGCAGCCTCGTAGGCTGACAGCGGCCCCCTACATTGCCCGTGATCTGGCGATTTCGGCAATCGGCATTGAAAATCATCTCAACTATATACACCGCCCTAACGGGAGACTTTCAGAGGACGAAGTGTGGGGACTAGCCGCGCTTTACAATAGTCGTCTGCTCGATATCTATTTCCGATGCGTGAACGGCAATACCCAGGTCAGCGCAACTGAGCTAAGAGCAATGCCTCTACCGAGGCACGACACAATAGTCGCACTGGGCAGGAGAGTGAAGCAGTCAGATGATCCAACAGAGGGCTTGGACCAAGTACTGATGGAATTAGTCTCAGATCAGATGCCGGCGGAGATAGCCTTTGGCTAACGTCGAAGAAGCGCAGACGATACTGCATGCATTGGGTATGCCACCCGCCCAGTGCAACGCCATGTCCGGCATGACTTTGATCGCATTGTGCGGTCTCAAACCGGATTCAGTCTGGTCAGAAGCGAGGCGAAGCGGCCACACGCTAACCAAAGGTATCATGGATCATCTACGTGAACACTTTCGGATGGAATATGCTCCCAATACGCGGGAGACATTTAGACGACAAGTTCTTCACCAGTTCATTCAGGGTAGGATCGCTGATTACAACCCGTTTGATCCGGGTCTTCCAACCAACAGCCCCAGAACCCACTATGCGGTGACTGAGGAAGCCCTGAAGGTCGTGAGGCTATTCGGGACTGATCAATGGGATGATGCTGTGAGCTGGTTCCAGCGTGAGCTCGGGACTTTAGTTGAGCGCTACCAAGCCCAGCGTGACGCTCACATGATAAGGACTATGCTTCCGTCGGGAGTTGAACTGCTTCTATCCCCAGGCAGGCACAATGAGGTCCAGAAGGCAATCATCGAAGAGTTTATTCCTCGATTTGCGTCCGGCTCGGTCCTTCTATACATAGGCGACACCGCCAACAAGGACCTCTATGTAGATCGGGACGAGCTGACGCGCCTGGGGGTACCTATCACCGAACATGACAAGCTGCCCGATGTGGTTCTATACGATGAGGGTCGTGAGTGGCTTTTTCTCATCGAAGCTGTGACGTCTCATGGCCCCATGACTCCTAAGCGAGTCGTGGAACTCAATGAACTTCTAGCCACATCTTCGGCCGACGCGGTATATGTGACCGCCTTCCTTGATCTGAGAGAGCTACGAAGACATATCCAGTTTCTCGCTTGGGAAACCGAAGTTTGGCTTGTTGACACTCCGGATCACATGATCCACTTCGACGGAGAGAAATTTATCGGGCCCGGAACCTGAGAGCATTACCATACAGGACAGCCACTATCACTAATCTGCGCTGGCTGTCGTATCCAAGCCCTCCCTCACGTCGTTCCGCGTCCCCTGCGCAGGCCTCGGCCGGGCAGCGCGCCTGTGTTCTCGCCGTCGTCGATGACTACTTGGCCGTTGACGATCACGTAGTCGATACCGACAGGGTAGCGCTTGGGGTCTCCGTGCCTGGCGTGCGTTTTGACCGTGTGCGGGTCGAATACAACGATGTCGGCCCTGAACCCGTCTCTCAGTATGCCGCGGTCAGGAAGGCCGAGTCGCTGGGCAGGGAATGAGGTCATCTTGCGGATCGCCTCTGGGAGACGCAGGTGCCTCTCTGCTCTCACGAACTCCGCGAGCACTATCGGGAAGCAGCCATACGTACGCGGGTTGGGATACTCGCCAAACAGGATCGCGTCCGAGGCGATCATACCCGCCGGGTGTGAAACGAAGGCGTGCAGCGTGTGCGGGTTCGTCCCAAGACCCACGGTCGAGATGCCCAGGTTCTCCTCCAGCAGAAGGTCGAAGAGCGCCTC
>JAAXHZ010000160.1 GCA_012270625.1 Dehalococcoidia bacterium
GACGAGATCAACCGCGCCACGCCGAAGGTCCAGAGCGCGCTGCTCGAGGCCATGCAGGAGCGTCAGGTCACCATCGGCGACACGTCCTATCCACTCGAGTCGCTGTTCCTGGTGCTCGCCACACAGAACCCAATAGAGCAGGAAGGCACCTACCCTCTGCCCGAGGCCCAGGTTGACCGCTTCATGCTGAAGGTAATCGTGGACTATCCAGTAAGGTCTGAGGAGAGACTGATTATCGACAGGATGACCGGAACGGACCTGCCCGGGATCGATCCGGTAATTTCACCTGAGCAGATTCTCAGGGCGCGAGAAACGATCCGCTCCGTTTACGTGGATGAGAAGATCAAGGAGTACATCCTCGACTTGGTGATGGCTACTCGCGACCCAAGCGACGATGGACTGACTCCACTCAAGCCGCTAATCGCATACGGCGCTTCGCCCAGAGCCAGCATCTATCTAGTCACCGCCGCGCGCGCGCGCGCGTTTCTCCGAGGCAGGGGCTATGTCTCACCGGAAGACATCAAGCACATCGCCCCGGATGTTCTGCGCCACAGGGTCATCCCGACTTACGAAGCGGAGGCAGAGTCGATATCCTCAGCCGACATCGTCAGCAACATCCTGGACCACGTCCTTGTACCATGAGACTCACTCATGCTCGCTCCTGAGTTAATGGAGCAGATCCGCAGAATCGAGATCACGGCCAAACACCTGGTCGTCGATGTCTTTGCGGGCGAGTACCAGTCTGTATTCAAAGGTCGTGGCATGGAGTTCGAGGAGGTCCGGCCGTACTACCCCGGTGACGACGTCAGGCGCATAGACTGGAATGTGACAGCGCGCATGGCGTCTCCGTTCGTCCGTCACTACAAGGAGGAGCGAGAGCTCACCGTCATGCTGCTGGCGGATGCCAGCGGATCGTCCGAGTTTGGCACCACCGGTGGGTTCAAACGTGAGCTTGCGGCTGAATTGGCAGCAGTGCTCTCTTTCGCCGCAACTACCAACAACGACCGGATCGGATTGATGGTCTTCACCGACCAGGTGGAGCTGGTGGTACCGCCAAGAAAGGGCCGTCGCCACGTACTGCGAATGGTGCGTGATCTGCTGGTATTCCGACCTGAGAGGGCCGGCACCGACATCAGCCTAGCTCTGAACTCGATGAACTTGATGTTAAAGCAGAGAAGCATCGTGTTTCTTATCTCGGACTTCATCGCGCCGCCCGAGTCATACCGACGCGCTCTGGCTGCCTCGTCGAATAGGCACGACGTGATTGCCATCGATCTCCACGACCCGGCAGAGCGTGAAATTCCACCTGTGGGAATTATCGCACTCGAAGACGCCGAAACCGGGGAGCTGGTGTGGGTCGATACCAATGATAAGGACTGGCGTCTCTCGTACGAAGAGCAAGTCAGGTTGGACGAGGAAGCGAAAGTCCGCACGATGCGGTCGCTCGCCATCGATCGTATAGCGTTGGTGAACGGACAGGAGTACGTCAGCGGACTCAACGACTTCTTCAAACGCAGGGAAAAACGGCTGTCACGATGACTAACATGGATGGGCACAGAGCCGGATTGCCAGTCTCATGGCGTGCGGTCGCGGCGACAGCGGTCATCTTTCTGGCGGTCTCATGGTTGCTGGACACAGGGACGGCCTCGGCGCAGATGATGCCCGTTGGAGTCGGACTGACTGCCGACGCCCAGAAAGTCACCGTAGGCGATGTGTTTACGCTTACTCTGTCTGTCAGCCACCCGGCGGATCATCACGTTGTGTTCCCCGACGTGCCTTCAGAATGGGGCGACTTCGAGGTGAGGAGGACGACGCATCTGCCAACCGAGATTAACGACGACGGCGTTCTGATTTCGACGATGCGCATAGAGGCCGTGTTGTTCAAGCCCGGATCACACTCGACCCCAGCGCTGAGCGTGGCGGTGCGACGCCCAGACGGCAGCGTGATAAATCGCCCCGCGCGGCCCATAGAGATAGAGGTAACATCTGTACTCGAAGAGGGAGCCAACGCGCTGAAGGACATCAGGCCCCAGGCACAGATGCCGTTCCCGTCAGTATGGCCCTTCGGAAGTGACGGGGCACAGGAAGAGTTGTGGCCGTGGGCGGTCGGCACAGCAGGGCTAATGGCGCTGATACTGATAGCGGGCTACTTCTGGCAACAAAAGACCATGCCGGCGAACGTCGCCACTCATCCCCCGCTATCGCCGCTGGAAGCAGCCCTGGCCACCCTGGACAGAATCGAGGAGAGCGATCTGCCCGCAGAGTCGCGCTATGCCGAGCACTACGAGCTCGTCACCGATTGTCTCAGGAGCTACCTATTCGGCCAGTTCAGAATCCCCGCGCCTGAGCTGACGTCCGAGCAGTCGATATCCGTTCTCGACCGCAGGCCGGTGGCTCCTACGGACGTGCGAGACTTAGCCGGGATTCTCGAGGAGGCCGACCTTGTCAAGTTCGCGCGACTTGCCCCGGAACCCCACGAGGCACGCGAATTGGTTGTGATCGCAAGGCGGGTCGTGACCGGACTAACTGCCGCGCCGTCGCGATTCAGACCGGCCAGCGGATACACGTCAGGCAGATACACGCGATGAACATCGAGTTCGCTACCCCTGCCCTGCTCCTGCTCCTGCCGGTTGTGCTGGCGCTGGCTTTGCTGCCGCTGTTCGCGCGCGGCTGGAGCCGTCCTGCCGGAATTCGGTTTGGAAACACCATCCTCGCCGGGCGGTCCAGCCGTGGATGGAAGCTGACGCTCCGACCCTACGTCTCAGTGCTCAGATGGATCGCCCTCGCGCTGCTGATCGTCGGCGTTGCCAGACCTCAGTCAACTGAGGCTCGGGAGGTGATCAGCGGTGAGGGCGTTGACATTGCGCTCGCCCTGGACATCTCGGGATCGATGGCGGCGTTCGACTTCGCGCCGGCCAGCAGGCTGGACGCCGCCAAGCAGGTCATAGCGGAGTTCATCGAGCAAAGGACATATGACAGGGTCGGCCTCGTCGTATTCGCCACCCATGCGTTCATTCACAGTCCGCCGACCATAGATCACGACGCGCTGACCTTCCTGCTCGGTGACGTCGAGCTCGCCGCTCGGCTTGGACTGGAAGACGGCACGGCGATCGGCATGGGTCTGGCAACAGCGGCCAACATGCTCAAGGATTCTGAGGCCGAGAGCCGGGTGATCGTGCTGCTCACCGACGGCGTAAACAACAAAGGCGAGATCGATCCCCTAACCGCTGCCGCGGCTGCCGAAACCCTCGGAATCAGGGTGTACACCATTGGCATGGGAGCCGCCAGCGCCTCTCGTTCTCAAGGCATCACGGGCGGCAGCATGGGATTCCGAAGATTCAACCTGGACGAAGATATGCTGAGAGAGATTGCGGCAAGGACAGGCGGGCAGTACTTCCTGGCCACCGACACCGAAGGGCTGCGCAGCATTTACGATGAGATTAACTCCCTGGAGAAATCCGAGATCGAGGTGGCCGTCTATACGCAGCATCAGGAGTTGGCGGCCTGGCTTTTGCTGCCGGGCGCCGCTCTGCTGTTTCTGGAGATCCTGATACTCGGCACGATCTTGCGGGCCGCGCCATGACTTTCGCGAATCCACAGTACCTGCTGCTGCTGGCCGCGATTCCGGTCGCGGTGGCTCTTGTGGCCTTCGCGTTACACACTCGTAACAGGGCGTTGGCGCGCTTCGGCGATCCCGCGCTGATGCGACGCTTGACTGAGAGCGCCAACACTCCCGGGCGGCTCGCCAGAAGCGTGCTGACCATCCTGGCCCTGGGGCTTGTCGTGCTGGCGATTGCCCGACCTCAATGGGGAGAGACCGAGCGGATCGTCGAACGCCATGGAGTCCAGCTGATAATAGCCCTGGACATTTCCAGGTCCATGCTGGCGGAAGACGTTAAGCCGAATCGTCTAGATCGAGCAAAGCTGGAAGCTGCCGATCTTCTGCAGCGTCTGCACGGTGACGAAGTTGGACTTGTCCTGTTCTCCGGAGCGGCCTTCATACAATTTCCACTGACGTTCGACTACTCGACCGCCAGGACATTCCTGGACAACGCGGACACGGACATGATCGCCCGTCAAGGCACGGTCCTCGGAGAGGCTATACAGGTGTCTATGGTGGGACTCGACAACGACCGGGCAGGCCACAAGGCGATTCTCCTCATTAGTGACGGCGAGGATGACCAACAGGAGTCTGACTCTTTGCGAGCCGCCAACCGAGCCGCTGACGCTGGCCTCACCGTATATACCATCGGCGTCGGCACGTCCGACGGGGAGCCGATCCCGGTCCGAGACCGCTGGGACAATCTCATCGGCTACCAGGAGGATGGGGACGGCAACATGGTGCTGTCGCGTATCAACGAAGACGTGCTTCAGAGCGTTGCGGAGGCCGGAGGAGGACGATACGTCATGGCAGGCGGCTCCACGAGCGCTGCCGCGATAATAGCCGAAGAGCTGGACGGTCTGGAGAAGTCGGTCGTAGAGAGTGAGATCACAAGCGCCCGTGTCGAGAGATTCCAGTGGTTCGTCGCGGCGGCGGTCGCGCTGCTGATGGCCGGACAGCTCATCCCGGACCGGAGACGCTGGCTGGCAGCAGCCAGACACGCGAGGTCAGCGAGATGAGACACCTAATCGCCGTCCTGCTGACCACGGCGATGTCCGCGACTCTGCTAGTCGTCGGCTGTGGAGACACCGCCCTGATAGTTGATGACGAGGGCGCCGAGGCAATCGAAGTCGGAAACAAGGCGTTCTCGGCAGGAATGTATGAACCCGCGCTGAACGCTTATGAGATCGCCCAGGAGTCGTTGCCTGAGCGCTCCGAGCCGGTGTACAACACCGCCAACACGCTTTACAGGCAGCAGCGATTCCGAGAAGCAATCGAGCTGTACGATCAGATTCTGGCAAGGCCTGATCTGAAGCTGTCCGATTGGACGACGTTCAACGTCGGAAACGCCCTCTACGGGGCCGATCAGCCTGAACAGGCAGTAGAGATGTACAAGCAAGCGCTCAGGAACAATCCTGACGATTTCGACGCCAAGCACAATCTCGAGCTCGCGTTGGCGCACCTCCCGCAACCACCTCAGCCGGAGCAAGCTCCGGAATCGTCCCAGGAACAGCTGACTCCCGAGCCTGCGCCCCAGCAGCCCCCGGACAGTCAGGCGGAGCAGCAGCAAGAAGGCCAGCAGCCGGACCAGCAGAACGAGGGGGAACCACAGGAGAACGAGGGTGAGGGTGAGCCACAGGAAGGGCAGCCGGAAGCCGATCCGACTGAGCCGGATGGCGAACCCTCGGAACCCGGAACCGGCGATCAACCCCTCGAAGAGATAGTTCCGCCTTCCGGCCTGACCGAAGAACAGGCCAGGCGGCTTCTCGAGATGGTCGGAGAGAGCGCGGAGCCGCTCCGCAATGCCATTCAAATCAGGCGCTCTATCCCGGGCGCTCCACCCGCGCAGGAGTGGTAGTCGTGGCAACCCGCGCAGGCAAGGCAGCTGCACTGGTGACGCTTGCGACCGTACTGCTGCTGGCGAGCTTCACTGCGACTCCGGCTCACGCCCAGACGCCCAGCGTCACAGCGTCCGTGGACCGCACCAATCTGACACTGTCCGACGTACTAACGCTCACTCTGAAGATCGAAGGTGTAACGAACGTCCATCCATTGCCCCGGGCGCCCGTGATCGACGGGCTAGTGCTGGTGGGCACTGAGAGAAGGAGCCAGCAGAACTTTGTGCAAGGCGCACTGTCAGCCCACTTCGAGTTCAAGTTCAGGTATCAGCCCCTACGAACCGGAACGATTGACATAGATCCTATCAACGTGATTCTTGACAACGCCGTCCACGTGACCAAGCCAATCACGGTAAACGTGACGGGCGGAAGCCAGACAACTCAGCAGCTGTCGGGTGTAAGCCAGCAGCCGTCCGAGCTTGTCGGTCAGGACTTCTTTGTCGAAGTCGAGGTAGATGACGAAACGCCGTACATCGGCCAACAGATCACATACACGCTCCGGTTCTACTCAGCTAACGTGTTCGCAAGGCCAATATACGACGCGCCCGACTTCGCGGGCTTTTGGAACCCGGGCAAGTCCAGCGAACAGGAGAGTGTGGTCAGCGTTGCCGGCCGTACCTACAACGTCACCGAGATAAGCACGATACTGTTCCCGACTCTAGCTGGCGACATTAAGATCGAACAGACCAACGTGTCCGTTCGGGGCGGGCTTCTAGGCTCCAGGGTAACCGAGTATCCAACACGTCAGATCGATCTCAATGTCAGGCCGCTGCCA
>JAAXHZ010000161.1 GCA_012270625.1 Dehalococcoidia bacterium
CACTCGATTGTCATGGACTTCTCCAAGTACATGAACAGCGTCATCGAGCTGAATCGAGAGGAGAAGTGGGTCCGTACCCAGCCGGGCATAGTGCTGGATGTGCTGAACCACCAGATACGCGACAGCGGACTTCTGTTCGCGCCCGACCCTTCCACGTCCAACAGGGGCAACGTCGGCGGCGCGCTGGGCAACAACTCGTGCGGCGCTCACTCGATCATGTGGGGCAAGACCGTCGATAACGTCCACGAGCTAGACGTTGTCCTGTCCAACGGACAGCCCGCGAGCCTCGGAGCGCTCGACGGCTCTCAGCTCGAGTCGATGATGAGATCGGACGGTCTCGAAGGAGACATCCACCGCAGGCTGTTCGAGATAGGAGAGGCCAACCGCGACGAGATCATCGCGCGCTATCCGAAGATCCAGCGGCGGGTTTCCGGCTACAACCTGGACGAGTTCGTGGGCGGAATGGGCTTCAACATGGCGAGATTCGTGGTCGGGTCCGAGGGAACCCTTGTGACGATCACCGAGGCGAAGCTCAAGCTGGTGGACAGGCCGAAAGTCACCGGTCTCGGCGTCCTGCACTGCAACGACCTGATCGAGTCGATGGACGCCACCGTCGCGGCCCTGGAGCTTCAGCCCGCGGCGGTAGAGCTGATCGGCTCCATGATCATCCGCCAGGCAAAGTCTAATCTGGCATACGCCCGGATCACCGACTTCATCGAGGGCGACCCGGAGGCGCTGCTGGCTATCGAGATCGCCGGAGACACCGAGGACGAGGTCAGATCGAAGATGGACCACCTCGGCGACACTCTCGCCAAGCGCGGCCTGGGGTACGCCTTCCTAAAGCTGATGCGACCCGCCGACCAGGAGAAGGTGTGGGACGTCCGCAAGGCCGGCCTCGGACTCATGATGAACGTGCCTGGAGACGCGAAGCCTCTTCCATTCGTGGAGGACTGCGCCGTATCTCCCGAACACCTGCCGGACTTCGTTCGGAAGTTCGACGACATCGTCACGTCCAACGGCACTGAGGCTGGATACTACGGTCACGCAAGCGTCGGATGCCTTCACATTCGTCCACTCATCAACCTAAAGGACCAGGAGGGCGTTGACCGGATGGTCTCCATTGCCGAGGAGGTTGGCGACCTGGTGATGGAGTACGGCGGCTCGATGAGCGGCGAGCACGGCGACGGTCTGGTGAGAAGCTGGTTCAATCGCAAGATGTTCGGAGACCAGCTCTACAACGCCTTCCGCGGCGTGAAGCAGGCGTTCGACCCCAATGGGATTATGAACCCCGGTAAGATCGTGGATGCGCAGCCGATGACCGAAAACCTGCGCATAGGACCAGAGTACGAGCCGCTGGAGCCGATCACAGGTTTCGCGTTCCGGCAGGAGGGAAGCTTCGCGCACGGCATCGAAATGTGCAACGGACAGGGCGCGTGCCGCAAGGTGCTGGGCGGCACCATGTGCCCCTCCTACATGGTCACGCGAGAGGAGGAGCACTCGACGCGAGGTCGCGCCAACGCGCTGCGATCGGCGATGTCCGGCGCGCTCCCCACGTCGGCAATGACTGACAAGCGACTGTACGACGTGCTGGACCTTTGCCTCGAGTGCAAAGGCTGTGCCGCCGAGTGTCCGTCCAACGTGGACATGGCGAAGCTCAAGTACGAGTTCCTCAACCAGTACCACAAGGCCAACGGCTTCTCCGCGCGCAGCCAGATCTTCGGCAACATAGCCACGTTCAGCAAGATCGGAGCGTTCTTCGCGCCCATGTCGAACTGGGTCAGCGGCTTGGGTCTGACGCGCCGGATGCTGGAGACCAGCTTCGGCATCGACAGCCGACGCAAGCTTCCTCCGTTCGCCAGCCAGACGTTTGAACAGTGGTTCAGGGCACGAGGCAGATCGCCAGATTCGGCCGCCAGGCTGGGGCAGGTCGTGCTGTTCCCGGACACGTTCACCAACTACAACCACCCAGAGCTTGGGCGAGCCGCCGTCGAGGTCATGGAGGCGCTGGGATACCAGGTGATACTGCCCAGGGTCAGGTGCTGCGGGCGCCCGATGCTGTCCAAAGGCATGATGGACAAGGCGCGTGAGAACGCCCGCTACAACGTGGAGCAGGTGCACAGCTGCGTCGAGTCCGGCGCCAAGCTGGTGGGAATCGAGCCGAGCTGCATCCTCAGCTTCGCTGACGACTACACCGACCTCAACAGTGTCGACGCGACTAAGGCGAACGTCATCGCGGAGAACACGATGCTGGTCGAGGAGTTCGTCGCCCACGCGCTGGAGCAGGGCGCGACTCTCGATCTGGACGCATCGAAGCTGCCTGGCAAGATACTCTTCCATGGTCACTGTCATCAGAAGGCCCTAGTCGGCGCTGGCGCGGCGATGAGCCTGCTCAACTCGCTGGACGGCGTTGAGGCTACCGAGATCAGGTCGGGATGCTGCGGCATGGCGGGCAGCTTCGGGTACGAGGCCGAGCACTACGACATCTCCATGAAGATCGGTGAGATGACTCTATTCCCCACGATCCGGGAGCAGTCAGGCGACTTCACGGTTGTCGCAGAGGGGGTCTCCTGCCGTCAGCAGATAGCGCAGGGCACCGGTGAGAGAGCGAAGCATCTCGTAGAGGTGCTGGCAGAGGGGTTGTAACTGGTGTAGTACACTTTCAAGTAACCGCATACACAAAGCCGTCCAGATCGAAGCGCCGCGAGCGAAAGGCGACAATCATGCAGCAAGACAAGCAGGCTGACTTAGAGAGATTCACCGCCGACGCAAAGTGGTTCGACAGCCACTATGACGAGTTGCTGGCCAAGTACCCAGACCAGTGGGTTGGCGTCTATCACAAGAAAGTAGTCGGCGCATCCCCAGACGGTAAAGATGTCATCGTGAAGCTGAGCAACGACGGGATGCCTATTGGCCGGATATACTTTAACTTTCTCCCCAGCAAGCAGACAGCATGGGCATCGGTCTCTGGCCTATCAGACCTGTACGGCGTCTGGACAGACATGAGCATCACTGAAGATGAAATGGAAACGTCCAAGCTCAAGCTCAGGACAGTCCAGATTTGATCTACTTGCTGGATGCTAGCGCTCTGATCAGGTATCTGGCCGCAAGTCCGTCGCTGTCTCCCCGGGCGAAGGACATTATCGACGATCCAGGAGCGGGCAACCAGTTAGCAATCCCGACGATAGCTCTCGTCGAGGTGTGGGACGTGGTTCGCAAGCGACGGCGAGACTTCTTTCCATTCAGCCTCGTAAGGGACTCAATTCA
>JAAXHZ010000162.1 GCA_012270625.1 Dehalococcoidia bacterium
AGAGGGTTGGGGTGAGGGTGAAAAGTCCGGAGGCTTCGTGCGTCCCGGAGATTGTTCATGCTCAAACTGGTACAGTATCCTGGCGCCCACTCATATTGACACAAGTGTTCCAATTGCCTACCGTCACCATCAACCATCCCGACACTCATGAGGTATGACTTAGAGGATCGCCAATGACCCGACTCAACATGCGCAACCGCACCTTGGGCATCATGGACAATGCTGAAACGCCGATTCGCCCTCAGTGACATGACGTCCGCAACCACTGACGCACTGGCCGGGAAGCAGCCCGAGCTTTCTGCAGCCGAGTCCTACACAATTGGACCGGCCGACTTGCCTTCTCGCGACGACAAAGACCCCGAACCCTTCCACAATCTCAAGCGCGTGGCCCCGATGAGACGTGGACAACAAAAGTCCGTGCGCTCCGCCTCATGGTTAGGCCGGATCCCAAAGGAAGAGGCGAAGCAGTTGCTGGTTGAGAAATTTGGCCCACACTGCTGGGGTTGCGGATGGGAAGCGCCCACCTTCCCAAACGGCCAGCGTGATCTCGGCCTCTTGGAGGTTGATCATATCTGGGCGCGTAACGACCGTGACACCGTTTCCGGCGGTTCGGACGAGTTGTACAACCTAGCCCTCCTCCACGCTACCTGCAACCGCCGAAAAGGCAACCGTCTAACTCTCGAGGAGCTGCGCCGCCAAAACGCCGATGACCAACGCATCTACGGAGACCCTAAAGACCTCGTGCATCTAGGGGAGGCAACACAATTCGCCAGCGAGTACATCCTCCAAAGTGAGGACTATATCGCAAAGTAAACGGGATTGATTTTGCAGGGGTATCCGTGTCTATTATATTCTTGAAAGGTAGGTAAACGCCCATGACGCAGAAAGCCCCCGGCAAGCACTTCCAGATAGTCGCTGAGGTAGTGGAGCGGACGGACAAGCCGACCTAAGTCTGTCATGGGAAAGGATGAATGGGGCATCGCTGTGGGGTCAATTGCTACAGGAAACAGGGGCGTCGCTCCGAGTGTCCATCGTGCAATCGCACGAACGAGAACAGACGGTTGCGTCGCGCGTTTGAGCGACTGCACAAAACCTCTCATGGAAGGGAGTTGGCGGAGAGACATCCTAACATTCGCCCAGAGTGGGTTATGCGTATCATCGCCAATCCTCACGACCGATGGGAGAGAACTGGCGGGGACGGGATTCGCAGGACGTTCCTCGCTGGAGCGGTGCGAGAAAGCAACTCATGGATAGAGGTCATCTTCCTTGGCGACCCAGAAACCGGCAGGTTTGAAACAGCATTCAGCAATAGAAATTTGGCAAGGCAGACACACTACGGCAGGAGGCCCGAACCATGGGAAAAACAGTAACCGACACTCACGATGCGTCCGAACCCATAGTGAAATACTACCCCGATTCTCAGTCTTTGACCATAGAAACCGGTAGGCCCCAAGTGGACGGCGAGACAATCGCTGATGGTGTGGTGGTCTTCTACGATGCGGAGGACTCGAACAGTGTGTCGGGCATTTACATATATGGCGCAGAAGCGTTGCTGAAGCCGATCATTGATGTCGTCCTATCCCGTGAACAGGATGTCAGCGCAAGAGTGCAAGTACACGCTGATGAGTAGGAGTGATACATCTGCTCAGCAGTTCCCACTCCATGGTAGTGCAATGACTAACCTAAATTTCCAGAACCGCACCCTGTTTCACGGGGACAATCTTGACTTCCTTCGCGGTATGAACTCCGAGACGGTTGACCTTATCGCCACCGACCCGCCGTTCAACAAGAACAAGGATTTCCACGCGACGCCAGATTTCATCAGCCCCGCTTGTCCCAGCGGGCATCCCGAACAGAATCTCGCATGGATGCGCAACGGCATAGAGCCGGATGAGTGTCCGCGCTGTGGAAACACCCCTGCCATTCAAGCCTAAACCCTAATGTGGGATACCCCTGCAAAATCAATCCCGTTTACTTTGCGATATAAGTCCCTCATCCAAAGTAGAACGCAACCCTCAACAGGGCGGTGAACAGGACAATCGCACTTGTACTCAGCCAACCTATACCCTTCTCAGCTCTCCCTCAGGAAGAGGACTGGAGACTGCCCCGTAATAGACACGGGGATGAGGATGGCTCTCACTCCTCACTCCTCTACACTCACTCCTCGAAAGTTGACTACATTCTGTCTCGGCTATTAGGATTGCTCCGCCACCCACACAGTGGGCGCTGTAGCTTAATCGAGCTGCCAGGGGAGTTGGTCACATGCGTAAACACGCGCTCGAAGGGGTCCGGGTCGTAGATTTCTCTTGGATCGTGGCAGGTCCGACGTGCACACGAATCCTCGCTGACTTCGGCGCGGAGGTCATCCGCGTCGAGAACGAGCAGACGATGGACTACACTCGAAACTCGATGGCGCCTCCGGGATCCAACAGCCCAAACATGGGCGGCCTGTTCAACAACCTGAACCGCAACAAGCTGGGAGTCACCATCAACGTGATGCACCCCAGCGGCATGGAGCTTCTTCACGATCTCATCGCGGTGTCGGACATCGTAGTGGAGAACTTCAGCGCGACAGTCCTCAAGCGCTGGGGACTCGACTACGAGGCGCAGCGAAAGATACGGCCCGACATCATCTACGTGAGCATGTCCGGCTTCGGACATACGGGCAGGGACAACAGGTACGTGACCTGGGGACCCACCGCGCAGGCGCTCTCAGGTCTCACGTACATGTCCGGACTCCCCGGCGAGGACCCCGCAGGCTGGGGATTCTCCTACATGGACCACACCGGCGGGTTTTACGGCGCGCTGGCGTGCATGAACGCGCTTCACCACAGGAACCGCACCGGAGAAGGTCAGTGGGTCGACCTATCGCAGGTCGAGGTGGGGATGGCGCTGACAGGCACGGCCATTCTCGATAAGACCGTGAACGGACGCGATTTCCGCAGGCCGGGCAATCCTCCAGGCAACAGGGCGCCGAACTACAAGGTCGCGCCTCACAACACGTACCGCTGCAAGGGAGAAGACCGCTGGTGTGTCATCACCGTATTCGACGACGCAGAGTGGAGCGCGTTCGTGGAAGCCATAGGCTCGCCCGAATGGACCTCAGATGAACGCTTCGCGACCAACGAGGGTCGTTACCACAACCAGGACGAGCTGGACCGGCTGATAGAGACCTGGACTTCCCAACACAAGCCGCACGAGGTACTTCACACCCTCCAGGCCGCTGGTGTTGCCGCGGGAGCCGTCCAGACTCCAAAGGAGAAGATCGAGGACGACCCGCAGCTCAGATACCGCGAGTTTCTGCCTGAAGTAGAACACCCTGAGCTCGGCGTGACCAAGTATGAGGGACAGCCGATGCGTCTCTCGCGGTCTCCCTGGGAGCTCCGTCGCTCGTCGCCGCTCTTCGGCGAGCACTCGCAGCACATCTTCGGCGAGCTTCTGGGAGTTCCAGAAGAGGAGATCACTGACCTGATGGTCGAGGGGGCGATCTGATGAACGGCAGTCAAGGCGCGCTCTCGGACCTGACCGTTCTCGACCTGTGCGACGAAAAGGGTCAGCTAATCGGAAAGCTAATGGGAGAGATGGGCGCGCGAGTCGTCAAGATCGAGCCGCCCGGGGGCGATCCGGCGCGCAGCATTCGCCCTTTCAGAAACGACGTGCCTGACCCCAACCAGAGTCTCCACTTCTGGGCGTTCAACACCGCCAAGGAAGGTATCACGCTGGACATCGAACAGCCCACGGGCCGGGAAGTTCTCAAGCAGCTTGTCGCCAGGGCCGACGTGCTTCTGGAGAGCTTCGATCCGGGCTACATGGACTCTCTGGGACTCGGATACTCAGACCTGAGCGCCGTCAACCCCGAGCTGGTAATGACGTCGCTCACGGCCTTCGGCCAGGATGGACCGTACCGCGACTACAAGACGTCCGACCTCGTGGCGATGGCGATGGGCGGCGTCATGCACAGCTGCGGCTACGATGACCTGCAGGGCGCGCCTCCGATCAGGCCCAGCGGCGGACACGGCTACATCATAAGCTGCAACTACGCCACGATCGGCACACTCATGGCCCTCAACTGGCGCGACATGACCGGCGAAGGGCAGCACGTCGATGCCTCTATTCACGAGGCCTGCTCCTGCACCACCGAAGCCGCGATGCCCACGTACATCTACACCAGAGAGCTGGTCAAGAGACAGACCGGCAGACACCACGGCGTCCAGCCGACGCCAAAGACGCTCTGCCCCACAGCCGACAGCCGGTACATCAACGTGTTCGCGGTCTTCACGAGTCTCGACCAGTGGCTGACCCTGGTCAAATGGATGGACGAAGTTGGAATGGCCGAGGACCTGGTCGATCCCAAATACCGCGACATGGCGGCTATGCGACTGAGAACCGGCCCCGAAGTAGATCACGCGTTTGTAGTCGTGAAGAAGTTCATCGCGGCGCACAACGCGGAGGAGATATACCGCGGCGCCCAGGGACGGAAGTTCCCATGGGCCATAGTCCGGTCGCCAGAGGAGACGCTGAACGACGCCCACTTCGCAGAAGACCGAAGCTTCTTCGCGGAAGTAGAACACCCGGAGCTGGGTGAGATGTACACCTATGCGGGCCGTCCGTACATCATGAACGGCACTCCCTGGCGGACTTTCAGAAGTCCACTGCTGGGGGAGCACAACGACCGGGTCTATGGCGACGATCTGGGCATGTCGCCAGAAGAGATCGAACATCTCCGCGCCAACGGAGTGATCTGACGGCCATCGGCTTCGGAGCCTGGTATGTCCTGCCTCAGTGTCGGTCTCGATTTAGGGCTGCTGCTTTTGCGCCTCGTCTAGCCTTACTTACCCGTCAGACAGCGACGCATCTAACTCGTCGCAGGTAGTCCCGAGCACGATGGTACAATTGACTCCAGCCTGTAGATGCCGGCCAGGAACGTCGTGATTATCACTTGTCTCAGACTTACCAACTGGCGCAACTTCACAGAGGTTGACGTCGCACTCCGTGAACGCGCGTTCGTCATCGGCCCGAACGCTTCGGGCAAGTCCAACCTGCTCGACGCCATACGTTTTCTGCGGGATGTGTCCAAGAGAGAAGCAGGTGGCCTGAGAACTGCCGTGTCGAGTCGTGGAGGTGTTGGCCCACTCCGATGCCTGTCCGCGCGGGCCAACAGTTCGATTAGCATCGAAGTCCACCTCAGCCCTGAAGTCGATGAGCCAGCCGAATGGGTCTATCGACTTGGATTCACAGCCGAAAGGTCTGGGAATCGGAGGGTGCTGATCCAAGAGGAGACAGTGGAGCACAACGGAGTTCGCATACTGAGTCGTCCTGACTCTGAAGACCGAGCTGACAGTGAAAGGCTTACCGCAACGGCACTGGAACAGATAAACGTCAATAAGGAGTTTCGCCCGATAGCCGATTTCTTCGATGCTGTCACCTACATGCACCTTGTGCCTCAGCTTGTTCGACATGGATCGGAAATTGGTGGAAACCGTCTGGAGAATGACCCGTTTGGCCAAGGATTCCTGGAGAGAATCGCCGGGACCAACGCGAACACCCGTAAGAGCCGCCTGAAGAAGATTCAGGACTCGATTGCCGGAATAGTTCCGCAGCTAAAGGACATCGAATTCGACCGCGACGGTACAACTGGCCAGCCCCATCTGAAGGCTCGATTCGAAAACTGGCGTCAGCATGGAGCATGGCAGCGCGAGGACCAGTTCTCTGACGGAACACTACGGCTGATTGGGTTGATGTGGTCCTTACTGGACAGCAGGGGGCTTCTCCTCCTGGAAGAGCCGGAGATTTCCTTGAATCGGGACATAGTGATGAGACTGCCGGCCGCAATTCACCGGTTGAGTCGGGCAGTGCGCCGCCGTCGCAATGGACGCCGCCGAAGCGAGAGCAGGCAAGTCATACTGACTACCCACAGCTCGGATATGCTGAGTGACAGCGGAATAGACGGACGAGAGGTACTCTACATAGAGCCTGGCTCCGAAGGATCGACCCTGAAGCTATTGTCAGACGATCCGAATATGCGCAACGCACTGGAAGCGGGTGTAATGCCAGGTGAGATAGCCCCTTTTCGCAGTCCCGAGTGGCAGATCCCAATGGATCTGGGCTTGCGCGCATAACTCCGTATTTCTGTGTTGTTGACGATAGCGGCCGAGAACGTCCTGAGTGAAGCGGTTGCCCGCAGGCTGGCATCAGATTACCTGCCCAAAGCGAACATCAAAGAGCCCGCTTTAGGTCTGGCAGGCAAGGATAATCTGCGTCGTCGCATCCGATCCTGTAATGCTATCGCCCAACACATTGGGCCGGTTCTTATTGTTGCCGACTCAGATCGGCCTGAGCCATGTCCGCCCGCGCTGGTACTGAGCTGGCTTCGCGGTTTCCAGGCCTCTCCGAGGCTTCTGCTGCGGTTTGCTGTGCTGGAAGTAGAGGCTTGGATATTGGCTGACAGGGTAGGTTGCGCACGATGGTTGAGAGTGTCGGAGTCAATTATGCCGCGCGACCCGGAACAGGAGACAGACCCAAAACGTCGCATAGTTCAACTAGCCAACCGGAGCCGGAGTCGCGAATTGCGTGCGGCAATAGTTCCGCAAGGAGGATATGGCACCAACAGAGTAGGCCCGGACTACAACGCTGAAGTTGGTCGATTCGTCGTCGGCGAATGGAATCCGGAGGCTGCCCGCCTCCGTGCACCAAGTCTAGACCGCACAATCATGCGCCTTGCAGAGCTCGAGCACGGCGTCTAACCTGCGCTGTGTCAGTTCATCCTGATGCCGCCGTCTACGTTGATCGCCTGGCCGGTGATGTTCTTTGCGTCGTCGGAGGCGAGGAACGCGGCGAGCTTGCCGATGTCCTCCGGGGTCTGCTCGCGCTTCATGGGCATCGTCTGATCGACGACGATCTCGAACAGCTCGCGTCCTAGCATTCCCTGTACGTCGGTGTGCGTCTGAGTCGAGCCGAGCCGAGACCGTCGCTGGGCTATCGCCTCCCACATGGGCGTCCACAGCAGCCCAGGGCATATCGCGTTGACGGTTATCCTGTGACTGGCAAGCTGGAGCGCGCTGGACTGCGTCCAGCTAATGGCCGCGGCCTTGGAGGTGGAGTAGTGCGGGATGTCGGGGCTGCCCTGCCTTCCGGCAATGGAGGCGATGTTGATGATTCGCCCGGAGCCGCGTTCGATCATGTGTCCCTGCACGGCCTCTGTGGCCATCACCATGCCCCGCACGTTTACCTGAAACGTCTCGGTCCAGTCGTCGTCAGACGACGAGTCCCGCTCCCACATGCCACTGGCGCCAATGATTCCGGCGTTGTTTACCAGGATGTCGATTCGACCAAGCTGATCGAGCGCGCTCGTAACCGCTGCCTCGATGGAAGCTCTGTCGGTCACGTCCATCGCCATTGACGCGGCTTTTCCGCCCATCTGCCTGATCTCTTGCGCCACCTCATCGGCGTTGTCCGCGATCAGGTCAGCCACCGCCACATCCGCTCCCTGCTCGGCCAGCGCGAGGCTGATCCCGCGTCCGATTCCCCTGCCGCCGCCGGTAACCAACGCCGCTTTGCCTGAAAGGTCTCCTAACATGTTGTCATACCCCCATGTGAACTCTGTCCTGATTTTGAGCTTTCGACGCGACTGCCGTGTCGATTGCAGACCCGGCCATACTGCCAGAATTGGCGGGAATCCGACACTTTGCTACCGAGGAGCAAGCCAATCGCATGGATCTCACCCTCACCCCAACCCTCTCCCTTGAGGGAGAGGGGGAATCTTGCGCGCAGATGGCGTGTGGATGGCACATCCATCCTGCTCATAATCTTGTCTCCCTCTAGAGGGGGAATCTTGCGCGCAGATGGCGTGTGGATGGCACATCCATCCTGCTCATAATCTTGTCTCCCTCTAGAGGGGGAATCTTGTGCGCAGATGGTGTGGGGATGGCACTCATGTCGGAAACGTCAAACACTACCTAGTCTGATCTCAATCTCCTTGGGTCGAGCCTTCTGGGATCGATGATGCCAGGCTCTATCCGCCTTGGATCGAGCTTGCTTACGTAGCCGAGCAGCCGCTCCGGCGCGATGGTGGTGGGTCTGAACCGCACCAGGCGTCTTCTGCCGACAGAGATCCATCTCCTTGCCCAGAAGACCCACAGCACGCCGGTAATGGCTATCGCCATCACTCCCAAAACGGCGAAGTATCCCCAGCGCAGGCTCAGCTCAGGGATGTACTCGAAATTCATGCCGTAGATTCCGGCGATCAGGCCCAGCGGCATAAACACGGTCGCAACGACCGCAAGCACCCTCATCAGGTCGTTCTGCTGGTTCGCGACCAGCGACAGGTACACCGCGAGAGTCGTGTCGGCCCTGTCGCGCAGGTTTTCGTTCTGTCCCTCGATCCTCAGAATGGTGTCATAGATGTCCCTGTAGTAGGGCAGAGCGTCGCCGGTAACGTGGGCGAACTCGGCCCGGCTCAGCCTGTTCAGCATATCCCGCTGGGGGGCAATTGCCCTTCGGAGCTGGAAGCTCGATCTCTTTAGCTCCAGGATAGCCTCCAGCGCGTTGGGGTCGGGCTTCTCGATGACCGAGTCCTCGATTGCGTCAACCCACTCCTCCAGCCCGTTGATACCTGGGAGCAGGTTCTGGACCAGCGAGTCCAAAAGCATGTACGAGAGGAACGTCGAGCCGCGTCTCAGCGGCAGCCCGTCACGCTCGACCAGAGCGATCACCGATTCGATATTGTAGAGGAGTCCAGCGTGGACGATGATGACGAAGTTGCGCCCAAGAAAGATCCCCATCTCGGTAGTGGAGAGTATGCGCGTGTCAACTGTGTAGTCGATTCCGCGAGCCACGATGAAGATGTAGTCGTCGTAGTCGTCCACCTTCGGGATCTGGGCGGCCATGTTCATGCACGAGTCCACGGCGAGCGGATGCAGGCCGAACACCCGTCGCAGGAACTCACCGTCCTCGACGGTCGGCGCGTTGAAATCGAGTAAGATGCTGCCGTGACCACTTTCCAGCGCGTCCCGGATCGCGGCTTCGGACAGCCCCTTCTCGACGCTTCCTTCAGGTGTGAGGAAGTAGCTTCTGTAAGGCACGGCGCACTCCTCCCACACAGGCTTGGCCGAAGGAGGCCAAGCGGCGTCAGCTCACCAGGTCTGCCATCGCCTTCTTGTCAGCGCCAACGATCAGGTCACCGTCACCGGTCTGGATCAGCGGGCGCCGGATCAGCCTGGGCTCTTCGACCATGAGTTCGAGCAGCCTGTCGTCGCTGAGGGCGTCACGGTCCAGCCCCATCTTGCGAAAAGACGGCGACCTCCACGAAAAGAAGTCCGAGACGGGTCGGGCGCCTATGACGTCCCGAAGCTCATCTACGGTGAACGGCTCGGCGAAGAAGTCGCGCTCGTCGAATTCGACTCCACCCTGTGAAAGCTCCGCTTTCACTCTTCGGCAGGTGCTTCAGCGCTTCCAAGTGTAGTACGTGGCGGGCATGGGCATTCACCTCAAATTAAGGGATTACCCGATCAGCTTATCCGCATCTGGACGGGAGTTCCAGAAGTTTTCAGTATTCAGAAGAGGTAGAAGTCAGGAGTGCGAGCTGCCCATTACTCCCTCAGGTGAGATAAGCAGCCGTGCTTTTCACCCTCACCCCAGCC
>JAAXHZ010000163.1 GCA_012270625.1 Dehalococcoidia bacterium
ACCTACGCCGCCAACGATCCGGAGAATGGCGCTATTGACTGGATGCTGTCAGGAGAAGACGCTAGGGCCTTCTCAATAGACGAGGGCGCGCTGACATTCCGGGCGGCGCCTGACTACGAGACCCCTGCGGACGCCAACGGGGACAACGTATATCTGGTGAGTGTCGAGGCGTCGGATGGAGTACACGCCAGCACGCTAGACGTCTCCGTAAGCGTCACAGACTTGGACGAATCTCCTACTCCCACATCGACACCCACTCCTGCGCCAACCCCGACAGCCACCGCTGCAATAACGCCTACAGTGGCGCCCGCTCCGACAGCCACTCCCGTACCTGCGGCGACGCCCACGCGCACCGCGACACCTACAGCCGTGCCCGCGTCTCCAACACCCGAGTCCACGCCCACACCAACTAAGACACCTGCGCCCGTTCCCACCCCCACTCTCACGCCTGCGCCAACACCGCCGAGTCCCTCGCCCATTCCTAGCAGAACGCCTACACCGGCGCCGACCGCAACGCTGTCGCCCACGCCTATCCCGTCACCTGCTCCAGCAGCAGCGCCGGTTCCAACTGAGGCTCCAAGTGTCGTACAAGCGTTCCAGCCAACACCACCTCCCCCTACTGAAACGCCAGCGACGCTCGTGGTTTCCACGGAAGGTGGAAGCGTCCCTGCATGGCTGATGCTGTCAATTACGTTCTGGGCCATTCTGTCGACAGGCGTAGGGGTGTATGTATATCTGCGCCACCGTTAGACATGTCCTAATCAAACATGACATTGACGAATCGGCTTGGGTCATAGTTGATATAAACAGACCCTGATCCCGCCGTTCTCCCTTCTGGAAACCTCCCAAGAGTCCCGTGTAGTATTTTCTACAACACATGCGATGTCCGACACTCATCGTCGCGCAATGACAAACAGTGAGGTCGTGTGAGTTGGTTCACCGTCCACAGCAGCTACTTTGGCGACATCCGACGTCCGACGTCGTGTCCTCGAGCCCAGCCATCGCCGACGGACTGGTCTACGTCGGCTCCGAAGATGGCAGTCTCTCCGCCCTGGATGCCGAGACCGGCGAACCTCGCTGGACCCACAGCGCCGGCGACAAGATTTACTCATCGCCCCGCGTGACGGGCGGAGTCATCTACATCGGCTTCTGGGACGGCCACGTTTGCGCCCTCGACGCATCCACTGGTGAAGTCCGCTGGCGCACGCGGATAGGGGAGGGTGTATTCTCATCCCCGGCGGTTGTCAACGACATGGTCTTCATAGGATCCACGGATCATCATGTGTACGCCCTCGACCCAGTGACCGGCGAGATCATGTGGCGCACGCTGACCGGCGATTGGGTTATGTCGTCTCCGAGAGTAGCTGAAGGCATCGTGTACGTCGGCTCCAATGACGGCTTCCTGTACGCGCTCGACGCCTCACACGGCGCCGTCAAATGGCGAGCTGAGACGAACGGCGTCGTCTTCTCCTCACCCGCTGTCGCAGACGGAAAAGTGTTTGTAGGATCATGGGACGCCCATGTGTACGCCGTGGATACGGACACCGGCAGCGAGGCCTGGCTCCGCCGAACCGGAGACTGGGTGGTCTCCTCACCCGTCGTAACACAGGGAGTCGCATACGTCGGATCGAGAGATGGACACCTCTACGCTCTCGACGCATCCACTGGTGAAGTCCGCTGGCGACACGCGACCGGCGGCCGCGTCGAATCGTCACCGACCGTCACAGACGGCGTAGTGTACTTCGGTTCGTTCGATCACAGCTTATACGCCGTGGACGCCGCGACAGGGGAACTGCGGTGGAAGTATGCCACCGATGGCAGCGTCTCATCCTCGCCAAGAGTCGTTGACGACGTGGTGTACTTCGGATCCTCCGACGGGCATCTCTACGCCGTTAGCGCCTCGGTTTAGAGTTGAGTTACTCAAAGCCCCTCGATCTCTACTGGCTCTATCTCGTCGGCGACTTCGAACCCCAGTATCCGTGAGTAGAAGTACAGCTCAGCTTCAAGCGCCCTCTTGATGTTCTCAGACTTCCTGAACCCGTGCTGCTCTCCAGCGAATGGAAGATAGGCTACCGGCAGCCCCTTCTTCCGCAGAGCTTCCACCATCATCTCAGCCTGGTTGGGCAGCACCACACGGTCTTCGAGACCTTGGAGAAGTATGATCGGGCACGACAGCCGCTCAGTGTGATGTATTGGGGACCTCTCGACGTACAGATCGCGACGCTCAGGATATGGTCCGATCATCGAGTCGAGATAGCGCGACTCGAACTTGTGAGTCTCATTGGCCAACGCCTCCAGATCGCTCACGCCGTAGTAGCTTGCGCCGACCTTGAACACGTCTCTGAACGTCAGCGAAGCCAGGGTCGTGTAGCCGCCTGCGCTGCCTCCGCGCACCATCAGCCGTTCACCGTCCACTTCGCCCTCCTGGACCAGGTGCAGCGCGGCATTGATGCAGTCGTCTATATCCACTATTCCCCACTGGCCGTTCAGCCTGCGGCGGTACTCTGTGCCGTATCCCGTGCTGCCGCCGTAGTTCACGTCCACAACCGCGATGCCCCGACTGGTCCAGAACTGGTACGAGAGGTTGAACGATGTGGCTGCTGACCCTGTCGGCCCACCGTGGCTGACCACCAGCAGCAGCGGCCTCTCATTTTCCGGCCCGACAAAGTCGGCGTTCTTCGCAGCGTAGTAGTAGGCATGAGCGTTCTTCCCGCCGGACGTCTCGAACTCGATAGCGCGCGGTTCCGATATGTAACCGTCCGAGACTGGGATTGACCGCGACTCTCTCAGCGGCGTTATCTCGCCGGTATCCGGATTCATGGAGACCAGCGAGTCGGACAGGGAGGCCGAACCCGCCTCCAGCACCGCCTCACCAGGACGAGCCGCGATGTCACCCCGCGACATCTCAGTGTACGGGGTCTCGATTGGGGTAAACTGCGTCGTCTGGGTATCGAGCGTTGCCAGCTTCCAGAATCCGTTCTCGACGTATTTGCAGACGATGCGGTCTGCCGACTCGAACGCATACGTGCGCGTTCCGAGCGACCAGGCCGGTGCGCCGAACTCGGCCCGCATCGGCGCCATGGCCTCGATGTGACCACCCCGCCAGCGGTACAGGTTCCACCACCCGGTCCTGTCCGAAACAAAGTACAGCGTCCCATCCGGCGACCACTCCGGCTGGAACACCGACTCGCCCGGCTCTCCGGCGATCTTTCGACGCGCACCCAGAGTGCCGTCGTCTTCGAAATCTGCGACCCAGAGTTCGGTGCTGTCCCAGGGCATGTTCGGGTGGTCCCAAGACAGCCATGCAATCTGCGACCCGTTCGTACTGACTGACGGATACCCGTAGAAGTCGCTCCCGCTCACGAGGACATCGCCCTCTCCGTTCCCGTCCAGGTCGAGTCTGACGACTGTGTTGACCGCCTCTCGATCTGGATCGCGATGGTCTTCCCGAACGCAGACTAGACAGTTGCGACTGCCGTCTATCTTCCCGTCGCCGTAGCGCAGGTCCACGCCCTCAGGCGTGATCGGCTCAGGCTGTCCGCCGAGTTCCTGCCGATAGACGCGCTGGTCGGCAAAGTTGGAAAAGAAGACAACTCCGTCCTTGACCCAGAAGCACAGGCCGCCGTACTCGTGCACTCGTGTGCGAACGTTGTAAGGGTCTGGTGTCACATCCTGTGTGTTGCCCCCCTGAGTGCGTCGCACTATCACGTTCCGCGCGTCCTCCTGCGGACGCATCTCCACCCAGTACACGTCGTCACCGTCTAACTGTACGGACCCGAGCGATACTGAGTCCTCAACGATCATGTCCGTGGTTATAGGAGACTTCCATGATCCATACGGCGCTGTGGTTGGCATGACTACGCTCCCGTCACTTTTCTAAACAACTCGCAGAATCTCTGCACGTATTCTATCAACACGGGCACTGTATAATCGTACCCGATACACCACTGAGAGGACGCGAAATTGTCCGAACCCCTCGTAATCCACGGCCTCCGCGAAGGCATCGCCGTCCTGACGCTCAACAATCCCACCCGGCGCAACGCTCTATCTTCAGCGATGATGGAAGAGTTGAGACAGTGCCTGATCGACGCCGGAGACTCACCGGACGTGCGAGTCGTAGTCATCGCCGCGCGCGGCCCGGTGTTCAGTGCTGGACACGATCTCAGAGAGTTGGTGGCAGGCGACCTCGAGAACCAAACACTCGTGTTCGCCCTCTGCACCGACCTCATGGAATCTATCCGGCTGCTCCCCAAGCCGGTGATCGCCAGCGTGCAGGGCCTCGCGACGGCCGCTGGATGCCAGCTTGTGGCGACCTGCGACCTCGCGGTTGCATCCGAGCAGGCTGCGTTTGCGACGCCCGGCGTGGACATTGGCCTCTTCTGTACGACCCCCGCGGTCGCCCTCGGCAGAACGGTGCCCGCCAAAGTCGCTATGGAGATGCTCCTGACTGGCGAACCTGTATCCGCTCGTGAAGCGTTGAAGTCCGGTCTGGTCAACCGCGTGGTACCAGGCGATGATCTCAGGGAGTCGACCCTGTCCCTGGCGCGCAAGGTGGCGTCAGCTCCCACCAGTACCGTCTCGATCGGCAAGTCCTCCTTCTACCGCCAGATGTCCCTCGACCGACCTCACGCCTACCAGGTTGCCCAGAAAGTCATGGTGGACAACCTGCAGCACCCCGACGCCACCGAGGGCATCAGCGCCTTCCTGGAAAAGAGACGGCCTGAGTGGACCACGTAACCGCCGTGCCGTCCTTTTTCTAAGTTGACACCTCCACACCTCTATGATAACTTGGCCATGTAACTATTGGCTTTTGACATAAGGGTCATTTATGCACCCATAAACATGGCTGAGCCAAGCATTCTAATAGGAGGTGTCGAATGGCTGGCGAAGGCAGAATGGACGTCGAGATCATCTACTGCGTTCCTTGACAGTACCACGGAGTTGCGGCCTGGATGGTCAACGAGTTCGTGGCAGAAGGTGGTAAGGACATATCAATCGAGGTCAAGCCCGGCGTAGGCGGAGTGCTTCAGGTATTCGTCGACGGCGACAAGATCTACGACAAGGCAGAAGAGGGCGGGCAGACGCCTCACCTCAACCGCGTCAAGGAGCTGCGGGCAGTTGTCAGGAGCAGGCTGGATTCGTTGGTACCAGCCGACGACAACTAGAACAGCCTACCAAACATGAATCAGAGGCCCCGGCGCAAGAAGCCCGGGGCCTTTTCTTTTGGCCGATTCCCCCACATTCACCGTAGCCCCGGCGGCAGATGCACCGTCATGCGCCCGCCATCCACGTCCACGTCTAGCACGACCTCTCGAATGGCGGGAATCAGCAGGTCCGGCCCCGATTCGCCCCTGATGACGTAAACGTCATTGGCAGACGTATCGAGTATCTCCACAATGACTCCGAGCGACTCACCCTCGTCACTGAACACCTGCATGTCGATCAGTTGGAAGTGGTAGTAGGTGTCTTTGGGCAGCGGCGCCAGATTGTCCTCTGGTATGGTGAGCAGCGCGCCCCGCATGGAGTCTGCCTCCGTCCTGTTGGTCACACCTGACAGACGGATTACGTACACGCCGCGATTCGGTCTCGTGGATACCACCGTCTCGCGCTTGCCATCGATGTGAAGCTCTGAGCCTCGCGAAAACCGCTCAGGGAAGTCGGTCTGGGGTTGGACCTTGAGATCGCCACGCAGTCCCCAGGATCCCGTAACGCGCCCAACGACGACATGGCCCTCCGGCGGCTCCTGGGTTCGCTTACGCGCGGCCTGACGACCGCGCTGCGACTTGGAGGCTGCCTTGCGCCGGGAGTGGCTGCCCGTCGGCCTCTTCGATCCGGAACCGGCAGGCATGTATGGGATTCTCAGACTATCTCGAGCGTGGCTCGTGTGCCTTGCTTGACTGCCGCCACCCTGATGAGGTGTCTGATAGACTGCGCGACACGTCCTTGACGACCGATCACCTTGCCCTTGTCATCGGGCGCGACCTCGAGCCTGACGATTATCCGCCCGTCTTCGTCCTCTTCTTCGGTAACCCTGACCTCGTCCGGCTGCGACGCAATCGCCTTCGCGATGAATTCGACTAGCTCTTTCATTCAGCTTCAGCCTTGACTCTTTCCAGTGTACCCAGCGTGTTCAGCAGTTGCCTGACGGCGTCCGACGGCTGAGCGCCCTGTCTGAGCCACTTCAGCGCCTTGTCCTCATCTATGACGACCGTCGGCGGCTCCGTCCTCGGGTTGTAGTGGCCCAGATAGTCCACAAACGCCCCGTTCCTGGCGGCCCTTGAGTCTGCTACGACCACTCGATAGCTCGGTTGGTGCCTAGCCCCTGTTCTCCTGAGTCGAATCTTCAGCATCTAGTCCACTCTCAAAGTATGTTCTGTCTAAGCAATCGCTCTATTCAAAGTCAGCTGCGAATCCGTGCTGGCTGACAACCCCTCATCCAACGGGGACTCTGCCATCGCCCAGAGCTGCGATTACTCGTTCTTGGCCCGGCTGAGCTGACTCATCAGACGCGACTTGCGCCTCGAGGCGTTGTTGGGATGCAGCGCGCCCTTGGCCGCTGCTTTGTCCAATGCGACCACGGCCCTGCGCACCGCCTGGTCCGCGCCCTTCACGTCACCGTCGTCGATGAGTCTTCGCGCGTCTCTTATGTGCGTCTTGGCCTGCGACCGCAGGGGCTGATTTCGCTCCCGCTTGCGCAACGATGCTCGATCTGACTTGGCTGAGGGCAATTTGCGCTACTCCGCTTCACAAATGTCCGAAGCATTGTATCAGGTTTGACCTGTACCGTTCTAATCGAACACTCCACGTGACGCTGTCCCGGATTAGGCAGTGTTGACATTTCCGACATGAGCGTCATCCACACACCATCTGCACGCAGGATTTCCCCTCTCCCTTGAGGGAGAGGGCTAGGGTGAGGGTGAAATCCGTGCGATTAGCTCGCTCATCGGCAGCAAAGTGAAAATGTCAACACTACCTAGTAGGCGCCATCCTTCCGTCATTCCGGCGAAAGAACGTCACCCCGTACTCCGATACGGGGCCGGAACCCACGAAGTGGCTTGCCGCTCGGCAATCCAGGTGCGGTGGGTTCTCACTCCTCACTTCTCTCCACTCCACTCCTCAAAAGTCGATGTTGGTCACACCGGTGGGCAGGTATCTACGACCAGGCGAGTCATTAGGGGCCGTATCTCTCGATCTCGTACCTCCGCGAAAGCGTGGTTCTTCAGTATATCAACATCCGGAACGACCACGACGCCCGCAAACCGCGTTTGCCGGCCATCACCAAGACGAATCGCTCCGGCTTTCACCAGGGTTGCTAGGCCATCGGCGACAGCGGAACGCGACAGGGTAGTCAGGCGAACGAGGTCCTTCTGCCTGACCCCTATCGACCTGTCCTCTCCGTAATCATCTCCCAGCAGTGCGAGCCGCGAAATAAGCGCCGCCGCTACCCTGGAGGAGGGAGTGCCGCTTGTAGCCAGCGAAGTCCAGTAGAAGCGCGCCAGGCGCCGCATGACCAGTTGGTACATCCGGTCGCGTATGCGAGGGATCCGGTCAGCCGCAACCTTTATCACACTGACCGGTATGCCCACGACTATGGCCTCGGTCACCGCCGAGTAACTCCCCACCCAGCGCTCTGATCCCATCAGGAATTCATGCTCGCCGATCAGGAAGGGCGCAGTTAGCTCAGAGCGAGGATACTGCCATGGTACGACGGTGCCGTTCTGAATGAAGGCCAGGTGGGTGAAGGGCGAACCAGACCTGATCAGTGGCGAATCCGTGGACGGCTCTGCGTACCACATCTCAAGTGGCTTCGCCGCAGCCGCCAGCGCTTCTTCGAGTTCCGATGGTTCGACTGACTCAAAGTCCAGGCAACGGGCAAGGGCCTGAGCAAAACCAGCGATTTCAATGGGCATTCTGATCCAGCCTCCCCAGCGTTATGGTTAGTCGCAGCGTTCTGTACGCCGCAATAAAATCCTATGGATGCTGTCCTGGATTAGTAGGCGCCATCCTTCCGTCATTCCGGCGAAAGCCGGAACCCACGAAGTGGCTCGCCGCTCGGCAATCCAGGGGCGGCGGGGCGCTTTACGCAGAGGCCGCCTACTAATCTGATGCAGGCTCCAATTCTATCCCAATTCTTGACAAAGACCGATGGAATACATATTATATGACTTACAAACTACCTTTACTACATATTTGAAGCTACAGAGCGAAATGCAAAATCCAATCAATAATGGTCTCGTCACTCCCGCGAAAGCGGGAGTCCACTATGGAGAACCATGGTTGATGGCCTGTGGATTGCCGAGCGGCGAGCCACTTCGTGGGTTCCAGCGTGCGCGGGAATGACGGGTAGGATTTCGGAGCTTTGCACTTCTCCTAACTACATTATATGAAAGACCGTATTGATATGAGCCACCTGATTCGAGGGCTCCTGGCACAGTCTGGGGACCTTGGGGGCCGTCTTTCGGCTAAGCGCGGTCCACAGAGGAGACAAAAGCGGAGCCATGAACAAGATTAATACTTTCGGCGCCATCATATCGAACGTGTCACCTGTCACAGCGATCAAAGCTGCGCTCTGCGCCCTTATGGTACTGGTACTGTCCTATGTCGTGCTCTTTCAAGGTGGGCAAGAAGCTAAGGCGAGCAGGGGCGCCAGGGCGGCCGAGGGGATACATATGACTTCTAGGCAGGCTGAGGATATGTCGCATACCGCAAACGCAGTGAGTACGTTGATAGAAGACGCCGTGGTACATCCACAGGCATCTTCTCCGTCATCTGACGTCAAACCTCTCGGGGCGAATACTCACGAGGCGGTTGCGCCCGATACCCAGTACGCCCGTCGTATAGAGACTCTGGTGAATAGCTGGAAGCCGAGTTATGCGGCCGCCCGGGCCGATATCCGGAGGTTCGAACACCGTTTCGCGACAGCGGAGGACAGGCTCATAGAGTACTTCAAGGATCAGAGCGAGCTCACCCAAAGTGTCAACGACCCCAGGCTGCGATCAGAGCTGATGCGCAGAGATGCCGAGGAGAGGGATGCCTACAAGAGGTGGACCATCGAAGGATCGCAGCTTCTCGACAGAGCGCTCGCCATGGGCAGAGAACTCGACGACATGGATGTAATCATACGCAAGCAGCAGCTCACGATCAGCATGCTCAGCCAATACACCAGGGAGAGCTCGATACCCAGCTCCGCCGAAAGCCTCTATTCGTCCCTGAGTGAGTTCCGTTTGCAGTCGGACAAGTTGGCCAGGGACCTATCGACCGACGTATTCAACTAAAAGACGCAGTTCCGGAGCACAGCCATGCGCACAGCAATCCCGCATTTCATAACTGGAGTCGTGATCCCCGCACTTCAGATTCCAGAACAGTATATGGAGCGGCTCGATAACTTGCAGGCGCGTCTCCTCATATCATTAGTCGGATGGCCCGTGGTCGTCTTTGCGCCGCTCGTTACCTTCGATGCCGGAGGAGGCCAGTCGGCGATCGACATCATAAGATACGTCGCCTTTAGAGGTATTGACCGGGACACATGGCACGCTGTCTCTGCGCTGTCGATCTCGGCCGGCGTTCTCTCTGCTTCAGCCGTCCTGTTCGGACTCATACTCCACTCTATTGGATTCGTATTCAGAGACTGGACGCTCGCCCTGTGTGGGGGTGGGACCATACTTGTAGGACTGTGCCTTCTGGTAATGGCGGCACACCCGGTCACGGCGATTTCTATACTCGGCGCCTTGGCGCTTCCCCATGTCGGATGGTGGCTGACCCTCCTGTACACATGCCTCACGCTTCGGCTGGTGAGCTGGTGGGCTTCCCGCTGCAGCCCGAACGCGAACCGCTCACAAGCGCTGTAGGATGCCAATCTCACACCAGTTGTTTCCGGGGTGACACGGTCACCCGTACAGATAGTCCTTACCTCATGAGAGACCAAGACCACTACGAAGTCCTCGGAGTCCCGGTTGATGCAGACCAGGCTGCCATAAAGGCGGCTCACAGGGATCTGATAAAGAAGCATCATCCCGACCTCAACCCAGGTGACCCCGATGCCAATCATAGGACTGCGTCAATTAACGTGGCGTATGAAGTCCTCAGTAACCCGATGCGCCGCGCTGATTTCAACTTGAGGAGACGGGCTGCATCGCGCCAGGAAAGCACTCGCGCCTCTTCCCATCCACATAGCCACCAGCATCGTACCACGACCTCCTCGGAAC
>JAAXHZ010000164.1 GCA_012270625.1 Dehalococcoidia bacterium
GTGGTGGTAGAGTGCCGTCTGAAGAGAAATGTACGAGGGAAGTGGGGCCGTCAGATAGCCGACCAGCGGAAGCGGATCCCGGGTCCTGGCGATCAACCAGGTTCCCCTCTTCAACCGCAACAGATGTCCGGACCCAGCCAAGCGAGACAGAATCTGGCTGGCGTGGTCCTTGTTCACGTCAAGGAGCCCCATCACGTCAGCAGTCCTCATAACCGTTTGCCCGGTCTGCTGAATTCGAGCCAGTGCCTGGTCCAATCTCACTGCGCTGCCTCTTCGATAGCGCCGACCACTCTGAGGACCATGTCATCCCACACGTCTCGTGAGTCATACACTGACTGGTACTCGGGATGCAGGTAAGAGAAGACCTGTCCCTTGAATATGTCGAATGTCACCGACAGGGCGTTTGTCACGGCCTCACCGAGCCGACTGTGGAGTTTGAAGTCGTCCAACTCCGAATTGACGCCCGTGGACAGCAGAAGAAACAGATCAAAGACATCTCTCGCTTGGGGTACCGGCCTGGAAATGAGTGCCTCCACCTTCTGCTTGTATGCAGCGTGAGACGTATAGTGGTTCGCCAGAATCGGCGTTAGTGAATACGTATCGATCAGTTGCGGGTCAACAGCCTCGAAGGCGTGCTCCCGAGTAATCCCTCGTCGCGAGAACTCGGTCTTCGTGTTCAGGAGCACATCAATGCCTCCTACGCTGAGCAGCATCTTCCATCGTTGCACCGTATCCGTCTGCTTCGGAGCGGAGAGTTTCACAAGGGCGATTTGGTGGATCTGCAGGGCTTGGGAGAAAGACCGAGAAGTCAATATCGAGTCAACGCTCTCAGCAAGTTTCTGTTTTGAGACGCCCTGGACATCAATATCCATGTCTTCCGAATACCGAAAGCTCTTCATGAAGAACCTGAGATTGCATCCGCCCTTCAGGACACAGTATCTCTTGTCCAACTTGCGTCCGAGGAAGTCCAGAAACACCAGGTGAAAGAGTTCGACATACTGTGGCGCGTCATACATACCAGCCTCGCCCATAAACAATACGCAAAGTTGACAAATATGTCAACTACAGGTGTTCCGTTCAGGGCGGCGCAGACGCACCTCACTACTTCCGACCGCCTGCGCGCCGTAGGCGCCGAGGCGGCCGCTGCCGCCGCGCAGGCGCGGTCGAGCAGGTCGCGTACCGCGTCGCCCACCATGTTCAGGCAGTACACCACCACCGTCAGGCACAGCCCCGGCCACACCGCCT
>JAAXHZ010000165.1 GCA_012270625.1 Dehalococcoidia bacterium
AGCGGTATCTCGAACAGCAGCGGGACGTTGATGAGGAGACCCAGGGTCGCGGCCACGACGATTCCCAGAGCATTGTCTCCCAGGTAGGCAGCGACCGTCTCGGGACTCACCCATTGGATGACAAATGCGCTAAGGAACCCGGCCAACACCATTATGGGCCCCAGCCTGATGAGGAAGCTGAGACTGGACCTGATCCACTCTCTGAGTCCTTCTGATAGAGCCTCACTCCAGGAGACTACCCTGGTTCGTTCTTCCGGTTCCACCTCGACGTGGACGGCCAGGGGCACGCGACCGCGCTCACCTGCCAATGCCGCCACAAGAGGCCCAATCAGGAGGGCTCCCACGATGCTCAGCGCGATCCTCGTCCCACCGATCATCGGGGCGAACACCATAGCCGCCATAATCATGGCCGGCAGGTTCAGCGTTGAAGACCCCTGGACTATTGCCAGCGTCGATTCGATACTTGCGCCCCTTTGTCGGAATGCCGAAGAGATGGGAACGATACACGCAGAACACAGGTTCATCGCGGGGCCGACGATTAGACCCTTCAATGAGCCTCGCACACCCCCAGTCGCGAAGCTCCGGCTGCTTCCCTGGGGGAACAGAAACGCCTCGGTCACACCCGCTACCAGAAAGGCGAAGGTCATGCCGAGAGCGACAAGTCTCAGGTACGTTATAGAGAAGTCCCACCACCTCGAAAGCAGTGATGACTCCTCCTGAGTCTCGATGCAGAACCCCTGGAAGCACTCCTGTTCGGACGAAGTGGCGATGGCAAGGTCGGCGCGGACTGTATCGAGCTTAGGAATACGATTGAAAATCAGGAACAGGGTGAGCAGCACGGCCAGAATTACCAGCCCCACCGCTCGCTTCTTTTTGAGGGAGGTGTCCAACATCGTTCGAGTACCTATCCTTCGTACTCGCTGTCCAACGGCCCACAGGTTCCCAGCTCCACCTCGAACGCCTCATAGAGCGCGTTGAAGGCGTCCTTGGCCAGAATTGCTTCTACGCCCAATGAAGCGTGGGTCGTCGAGTCGCACGTGAGATCCTCCACGCGCTCGAAGGTGGTAGCAAAGTCGGAAATGAACTTGCCCGATACCTTGTGGATACGCACTATCCTGGCGCCGCTGCCCTTGTTGCGACCGATGTAGAGAGTATCATCCGACCCCACAACGACGCCGCTTATGTCACTCTCTGATTGGCCATCTTCGTCTTTTGGCCTCACGATGTTCAACAGGGTCCCCATGGGTCTGCCGTCCGTTCCCAGAGAAAAGTGATAGACGTTCGGATTCGAGTCCGGTACGTAGTACAGACTGTCGTCAGCGGAGTCGTATGCCAGCCCGTCCACAATGTAGCTGCCTCCGACATCGGGTCTGAACTGAAGCGTTGCCTGCACCCTCGCGCCTTCACTTGGGTCGATCAAGTAAACCCCGTTTGCCATAGCTCCCCACAGCATCTTGCGTTTGGTGTCCCACGCCACAGCGCTGATGTTCACGGGTTTGTCGCTGACAGGATCATACATCTTCTTGATAGATACCAGAGTTGCGTCCCCATCACCCACTGGCGGTCGGTACACTTGCAGCGTATCGCTGAAGCAGCCCGACTTAATGGTCAAGTAGTCTGTACCGTTGAAGGTTCCTCCTACGGAACACTCGCCATTGCCTGGAAGAGTGACCCTTGCCAACAGTGTGCCGTAGGTCATCGGTGGTCGAGTGACAACCCACACCAGCACGGCCACGGCTGTCACCAGCATCAGCATGGCGGCGGCCGCGTAGTGCTTGCCGCGGACGATTGGCGCCTTCCAGGTCCTCTTTGGCACCTGGGCCGTTATGAATCGGCGCCTCCCCTGAGACCTCAAGACTGATCTACGTTCGTCAGCTTGCAAGGACTTCGAGCGCCTCCCCGCGCAGAGTAGAGTAGGTCAGAGACCGATTCGGGAATGGAAGTCTGGCACACCCGTGATGCCGAGCTTCAGCCTGAACAGACCTCCGGCTCCGGGTCCCTCTTCGGCCTTGTTGTCTCCCCCGATAGTGGTCACGTAGATCTCATCCAGATCAGCCCCTCCGAAAGCGACGCTGGACACCTTCTTTGCCGGGAAGGGAATGGCCCGCTCCTGTTCGCCGTCTGGCGTGTACCTGAATAGGGCCGACCCGTCAGCGCGAGCGGACCAGACGAAGCCGTCTGCATCGACAGTCATACCGTCGGGTATCCCATCGCCTTGTGGAGTCTCCACGAACACGCGCTGATTTGAGATCTCGCTCGTGCTCTCGTCGTAATCGAAGATGTAGATTTTCCGGGCAAAGGAATCGGTATAGTACATGTGCTTTCGGTCCAGCGTGAAACCCAGCCCGTTCGACAGGCCTATGCCGTCGAGGACGACTCTCAGGCTGCCATCCTGATCGAGTCGGTACAGCGTGGCAGGCCGCGAGTCGGTCGGCATCGTACCGCAAAAGACGCTGCCGCGAGGGTCGGCGATTACGTCGTTAAAGCGATTGTCGAGCTCATCGGGTATCTCTTCGACTACGTAACTTAGCTCGCCGTCACGCAGTATGGCGATGGAGCCGCGGTCCATGAACAGCAGCAGCGCCCCGTCTTCCTGGATTGTAAATCCACCAATCACTCTTCCCTGATAGAACTGCTCGTGCTCCCCAGACTCCGGATCGAACCGGAAGACGCGACCCTGCGGAATATCCACCCAGTAGAGCCGCTTCTCGCTTACATGCCACAGCGGACCTTCACCCACATGGTTGCGGTAGTCTGCAATCAACTCGGGTTCCATAATGCTCCTTCCTGCTGGGAGTCCCGGCGAAATACCTCAGCATCGTCTAAGGCGATCACCACTCCTCGACCACCTTCCCGTTGAAGTAGGCCCAGTCCCACTCGGCTCCCCAACCGGGACCGTCAGGCGGGTACATCCGAGCGCCAGTTGGAGTCAACGGGTTCAGCATACCGATTTCTTTGCCAGCCTGCTCGTTGTCTCCACCGAAGAACTCGTAGTATGACGTATTGAAGATGCACGACAGGATGTGACCGTGGACCAACCCGAAGAGGCCTCCTCCCGCGTTTAGCTCCACGGTCGTGCCGTGCAGCTCGGCGAGGTGCGCCAGCTTGAGGACAGACGTAGCGCCGTGTCTGGCGTTGCCCCGGATCATATCCGTCGCTCCTGAGATGAGCCACTGGGCTGACAGATCGACGTCGTTCATCATCATCTCTGGAGCCAGCACCGGGATGTCGAGCGCATCACATAGCTGCTTGAGCTTGTTGTGCTGTCTCTCCGGCAGCGGCTCCTCGATCCATCTGTAGGCAAGGTCTTCGAGCTCCCGACCAACCCGTACCGCCTGCTCAAAGCTGTAGATGCCAACTGGGTCGTGCATGATGTCAATGTCCGGCCCGACCGCGTCTCGGATCGCCCGGAACCACTGGATGTTCTCTTCTACCGGATGGTAGAAGTGGTCCTTCACGGCGGGAAACCCTGCCTCCACGGCCCTGATCGCGTCTTCCGCGGCCTCTTCCTTCGTCTCGCCACGGATGTTCATGTACATTGGAATGCTGTCGCGGACGCGACCGATGAGGGCGTGCACAGGAAGGTTGGCGGCCTTGCCCGCGATGTCCCAGAGGCAGTTGTCAAGGGTGCCTCCCCAACCCGGCTGCCTGTAAACCCACCGCGTGCCCGTGTGGAGCTTCTGGTACAGCATCTCCCTCGCCAAGGGGTCTTCTCCCACAGCAACGGCGCGGATTTGGTCGAGGGTGTCCCTGTCCAATCTGCCAGCGACGCCCTCTCCGACCGTGCAGATGCCGGTGATTCCCTCGTCAGTCTCGACGTGCATGACCTGGCTGTAGCCGTCGCTGGCCGTGGACGAGCCATGGATCCATCGGGGACGCCGCATTCCGGCAAGCATAGTGAGATCGAATATACGGTTGGCGCCTGGAGTCTCCAGGATCGAGACTCTTATCTTCGTTATCTTCAATTTCGATCAACCTCCGATGCACCGACGCCCGGCTCACAAGAGTTGGAGACAGTATATCCCAATGCGGACATTCGGGCTGTCATAGGCCTCGATCCAAAAGGCTCCCTCTCCCTCAAGGCTGACACGAGTGGGCAAATGTGTGCAGACAAGCATGAGCGCCAACCAACAGACTCCCTTCTCCCGCGGGGAGAGGGCTGGAGTGAGGGCGAAAAGTGCGAATACCTACCCTCTCAGCCTATGAAGCGGATGAGCGATCTCAGACGACCTGTCGCAGCCTGGGATCGAGCCTGTCTCGCAGCCAATCACCCAGGAAGTTGAGCGCCAGGACGATCAGTAGAATGGCGATACCGGGCACTACCGTTATCCACCATGCCGTACGCAGGTACTCCCTTCCATCGGCGACCATGGCTCCCCAGGTTGGCGTGGGTGGAGGAATTCCGGCTCCCAGGAAGCTGAGGAAGGCTTCGGCGAGTATGAGGCCGCCTGTGGAAAGCGTCGCGATCACCACAACAGTGTTGATCACTCCTGGAAGTATGTGGAGTATGAGAATACGCCATGGGGATGCCCCCGCCACTACCGCCAGGGCAACGTAGTCGCGCTCCTTGATGCTGAGGACTTCAGCTCGAATCTGACGCACGAAGCCTGCGAAAGACGCCGCGGCGAGTAACCCCATCATGGTGTGCAGACCGGCTCCCACAGTGATAGCTACTATTAACGCGACCATCACGAATGGTATCCCGTACCATATATCCACCAGCCGCATGATGACCTCGTCGATCATTCCTCCGAAATAGCCTGCGATCAGACCTAGGCCGGTTCCCGCTATGGTTCCCGCTATGATGGACACTGCCACCACCATGAGGGAAGTTCGGGCGCCCATTATCAGCCGGCTTAGCACGTCTCTGCCGATCGGGTCTTTGCCCAGAGGATAACGCCAGGTCCCTTCTTCGTACCAGAAAGGCGGTATGTTCCTCTCACGCAGGACGCTTAAACCGGGATCATGAGGAACGATGATCGGGGCGAAGAGGGCCAACATGACGAACACAAAGAGAATCACGCCAGAAAAGACCGGCCATCTGCGCATGAAGGTGGTTACGCCTTCCAGTCTGGAGCCGCGGCTGGTCTCCAGATCGATGCTGATCTGTCCTGTCGCCTGTTCCACGCTGTCTCCTGATTGCCTGTCTATGATCTAAGAGTATCGTATGCGAGGGTCCACGAATCCGTAGAGCACGTCAACTACAAAGTTTATAACCACGTAGAAGAACGTGAACATAAGCGTGACCGCAACGACAACCGGCAGATTGTTCGCAACCGCGGCCTCAGCTCCGAACCTCGCTATCCCAGGCCACGCGAATACCACTTCCACAGCTATCGAACCTGTTATGAACCCTGCCAAGAGGAGTCCTGCATAGGTCAGTGGCACAAGGGCAGCATTCTTGAAAGCGTGCTTCCAGATGACCGTCCGGTTTCTTGCTCCCTTAGCCCTGGCCAGCTTGACGTACTCTGAGTCCAGAGTCTCTAACATAGCTGAACGCATCAGTCTGAGGTAGCCCGCCATGGCGTGAGTCGATAGCACTAACGTAGGGAGAATGAAGTTGCGAATCGCGATGCCCTCGCCTTTCGTCGCGGTGGGCAGCCAGCCAAGCGTCACTGAGAATACCAGTATGGCTACCATCGCCGCCCAGAACGTAGGCGTGGCTATCCCCAGGGCCGCAAACGTGCGACCTGCAAGGTCCCATATGCTGCCCCGTTTGACCGCGGAAAGAACCCCCAATGGAAGGCCGACTATCGTTGCCACTACGAACGACGCAAACGCCAGCTGAAGCGTGTGTGGAAGTCTCTCCACAATGACCGGAGCAATCGGACGTTTGTTGGTCAGGTCATAGCCGAGGTTGCCCTTGAAGGCGTCCACCACCCAGTACGCATATTGGACGGGCACCGGGTCGTCCAGGTGAAGGCGTCGTTTCTCCCTCTCATACACGACCTGGCTGAAGCCGTACGTGAAGCCTCCCTCGTCCGGTGGCAGGAGATTTATCAGCGGGTCCCCCATGAGCCTGGAACCCGCGAATATGACGATCGTTGCGCCCATGAGCGCAAGGACCGACGTGAAGGCACGACGAATTATGAATCGCCGAATTGGACTACTCCCAGTTTGCTAGGCCCCGACATAGCCGAATGTTACTCCAGCGCATAGACGGAACCGTCATTGCTGCCGATATAGACCACGCCGTCCGCGACGGTGGGGGAGGACTCTACGAAGCCCTCGGTTTCAAAGCTCCACCTCTGTTCACCGGTCTCGGCGTCTAAGGCATATACGAAGCGGTCCCTTGCCCCGAAATAGACGGTATCACCTGACACGGCCGCTGAGGAGTCCACGGAAGTGTCCACCCGCGCATCCGCCTTGAACTTCCACTTCTCTTCGCCAGTTTCGGTATCGGCGGCGTAGAGGTGGCCGTCCGCGCTCCCGATGTATGCGGTTCCTCCTGACACTGCGGGCGATGACTCGACCCGGGACCCGGTTTGGAGCTTCCACTTCTCTTCACCGGTCGATGCGTTGAGCGCGTACAGAAATAGACTGCCTCCGAAATAGACTACCCCGTCGGCGACCGCGGGGGACGATGGCAGACCGACGCCTACCTCGAACTTCCAGTTCTCTTGTCCGGTCTTAGCGTCCAGGGCGTAGATATATCCATCGTCGCTGCCGAAGTACACGCTGCCGTCGGCGACAGCAGCCGATGAATGAATCCTGCGCTCAGTCTTGAATCTCCATATCTCTGTGCCGTCTGTGATGTCAACGGCGTACATATGTGTGTCGTAACTTCCAATGTAGGCAACGCCTTCCGAAATGGTGGGAGACGAATTTACCTTGTTTTCGGTTTGAAATCTCCACACTTCGCTGCCATCGCTACTGTTCAGGGCGTACAGATGAGAGTCAGTCCCGCCAAAGTACACCACGCCGTTGGCGATGGCAGGTGAGGACCAGATTTGGGCGTCGGTCTTGAACTTCCACTTCTCCTGTCCAGTGGCGGCATCGACCGCATAGAAATGAAAGTCGTGGCTGCCGAAGTACACGGCGCCATCGGCGACAGTGGGCGACGATACGATCCGGGCCGTAGTCTCGAATCTCCACTTGACTCCGCTGAGCTCCGTGACGCCGTCGGTGTCATATATGCCGGTGTGAGACGGGTCACCTCGGAACATCGCCTCCGCGGATGCTCCTGTTGTTGGAGCTTCGGAGGATTGAGAAACTCCCGTCGGAGCTATCAGAGGAGCTGCCGCAGGCTGCGACGGTGACGATGGGGCCGATGCGGACGACGGCGATGACTGAGTTGAAGCGGATGATGGAGATGACTGGGTCGATGCGGACGATGGCGACGAGGCAGATGATGGCGACGACGGAGACGATGGTGAGCTCGCCCTTGCCGCGGGGGCCGTCTCGGTCTCCCCGGTGTCTTCCACCCAACCTCCGCCGCATCCCAGCGTCACAGACAGCCCCAAAAGCAGCAGAAGAATTATCAAGCAGGGAGCGATTCTGTGTACACGCTTACCAATCATAGAGCTAGCCGAAATCTCCCAATGGCTGCATGTCAGATCGAAGAGTCTGGAGTGGAGGTCAGCGATAAGCCGAAAGCAAGAGACGTTAGCGCGAACTGTCCCAGCGCTCCCTGGACATGAGGCAGAGGAGCAAAGGCTCCTCTGCCCGGTTGACTATGTAAAGGTGTGTAGGTGTTCTACCTGTAGGTGGGCAGCACGTACTCAGGATCCGGAACTCCGCCCACTGCGACCTGCCTGCCCCTGCGCGGATGGAACGATGCGATTGCATCTGGATTGTAGAGTGAGCCGCGCTCGCCCTGTGCCACGCCGGTGTCAAGGTGGTTCTCGTAGAGGAAATCCATCCACTCGATGGTCAGCTCTTCAAGCTTGAGTTCATCGGTGGGGTTGGCGTTCTTATCAATCGCTACGCGAGAACCCAGAGGATACTCAGCTCCTGCGTTGTAGCCGCCCGGCGCGGTGAGCGCGGTGTGCCACTGCTCGGTGTCCCACGTCATGGGAGTGCTGCCGCAGCAGTTGCGAGCGTACATGCCCTTGGCGGTCCGGTTGATCTTGCTAGGCCGGAAGGTCGCGTAGGGCTGCTTGTCCAGAACCGAGGGTACTCCGAATATCTGCAGCCAGTTGGCCGCGACTGCCTCGGCCATCTCTACTCTGACACCGCTCGGTCCGGTCCACTGTTCGATCGTAATGTCATCTACGCTGTTGCCAGCGGCTTCCCACTCCCCTGCCCACTCGTCAAATATCTCTTTGGCGCGCGCAGGGTCATATGGGTCTCCCCAGCGATCGCCGTACTTGATGAGGAATGCCGATTCCTGGTAGGCCTGTGGCGACAGGACGACCTTGCCGATGCCCTCTAGCACCGAATCTACGATTGCCTGCCGGTCAACCGCCATGAAGAACGCCTGACGCCATTTCCTGGCGGTGGCGTTGCAAGCCTCGTCGTCCATCTCGCAGACCCATGGCAGCGACGTATCTAGGTCTCTATCGAGCGGGTCTCCGCTTCTTGGCTGCTCAGTCTCCCAGTAGTTGCCTTGCCACATCAGGTGGTACGTAGCAATGCTCTCATTGGGGATCTTCTTGAAGCCTTTTTCGAACAGCGCGGGCCAGTCCTTGGTCTCGAGCTCGGCGATCTGGGCCTCGTTGGTCTCCATCATCGCCACGCGAGTGAAGGACTCAGGAACCTCCAGGTATCGCCAGTCCCTCACAAAGGGGACTTTCTCCCAAACGTTTTCGAGGTCGGGTCGGGCTGTCACGATCACGTGGCGCTGAGCTATCCACTCGACCATTTCGTAGGGACCGCTGCCGAGCATGTTTTCCTGCATCCACTCGGAGCCGTTCTCGTCGAACGCCCGCTTGGGCGCGACGCCGATTGGCTCAGTGTGGTCGCTCGCGGCCAGGAGTCCTTTGACTCCGAACGGCGTCCAGTTGAGTCTCACGACGTACTTGCCGAGAGCATCCAGCCTGCCGACTTCCGGCCATGGAAGGGTGTCATGTACGGCCTCTGGGGTTAGAACCGGATTTCCGGCGTTCCAGCTCCAGGCTATGTCCTCGGCCGTCAGCTCGCCCCAGCCCTTGTGGAACTGCACGCCTTCACGAATGTTGAAGTCGGTGTAGGAGAAGTCTGGAGCCATTTCCCAGGACTCAGCCAGCCACGGATGGTACGTGAGGACCCCTTTGCTGTCGATGTCGCCGTGCATAAGCGCTTCCTGAACGCGCGTCATGGCGAGAGTCTGCCAGTTCGGGGCAAAAGTGGGCCAGCCGCTCGGCGTCGCGATGGAACTGGCCGCCACGGTTATTGTACCCGTAGGCGTAATCGGGCCGGTCATCGCTGGGACTTGCACCTCTACCTCTTTGACGACCACCTTCTCAACGGGTACCTCTTTGACGACCTCCTTCTGAACCACCTTCTCGACTTCTACCTCTTTGACCACTTCCTTCTCAACGGGTACCTCTTTCACCACCTCCTTGACCACCACCTTCTCTACAGGCACCTCCTTGACCACCTCCACTACTTGGGGTTGTGCGGCCGGCTCTTCCGCAGCCCCGCATCCAAAGGTGAGCGCCAGGGTGGCCACAGCCGCCACAATAGCCATCACCCATGAGATGAGCTTTCTCGTCCGCATACTACCGACCTCCTCTCGTATCACAGCCACGCAAGGCGCCTAGACTGGCCGCCCAGCGCACGCATGCCACCCCGTCTGCCTGCCTGGCAATCGGATAAGCACGCTGCAACTCCCCAACACACAATTCAGGAGCGTGTCCGCTTTCTAACAGACATCAACTAGGTTGTCAACATTGTCACCGACTGAGAGAGAAGTGTAAAACTCGATCAACAGTAGTCTCGTCACTCCCGAGAAAGCGGGAGTCCACCTCATATGATATGATGTCGCAATAATTAGGCATATGATTAGGCCCATAATCGATCACTCGGAGCCAACACCGTCGCGGCTAGCTGAAAGCGGGTTCAGACGATGCAGACATCCACACGATCATCGCCGGTCGGAGCCGGCCAGCACTCGACAGACGAGTGCCGCGAGTTAGCCGCGCCCCTGTCGGCTGAAGGAGTGACGGTGTATCGGGGTGGTATCCGCGTTCTGGAAAATGTGACCTTCACCGCGGGGCCTAACAGTCTTATGGGGGTTGTAGGGCCCAATGGAGCGGGCAAGAGCACCCTGTTCAACGCTATCGTGGGTCTGCTTCAGGTCGATGAGGGCCAGGTGCTGATCCACGGGAGGCCCGTCGATACCGCGCGTGAGCTGATCGCCTATGTTCCCCAGCATGAAAACGTCAACTGGCGCGTTCCGATGAGCGTCTGGGACGTGGTCATGCAGGGCAGAACCAAGAAAGTTGGCTGGCTCCGCAGGCCTGGCGGTGAGGACAGACAGGCGGCGGAAGCGGCCCTGGAGCAGGTGGGGATGCTCGACCGAAGGACGTCTTTGGTCAGCAATTTGTCTGGCGGACAGCGTCAGCGCGTGTTCGTTGCTCGCGCTCTAGCGCAGGGAGCGGACGTTCTGCTTCTCGACGAAGCGTTCAGCGGTGTTGATATTGCATCGCAAGAAGCGCTGGTCACTGTGCTCCACGAGCTGAGGGATCAGGGGCGAACAATCCTGCTGTCATCTCACGATATAGGACACGTCGCTCACTACTGTGATGAGTGCCTTTGCATAAACTGCCGGGTCTGCGCTTGCGGCGCTCCTGAAGAGGTGCTGACGCCAGAGGTGCTGATAGAGATGTACGGGCCGCACGGTGTCGGATCGATTCATGGAAGGGCCCTCGATGGACATCATCACTGAAGCGGTACTCGCTCCCTTCCAGTACAGCTTCATGGTTCGGGCGCTGTTTGTGTCCGTTCTCGTCGGCGTAATGTGCCCGGTACTCGGCGCTTACGTCGTAGTCAGAGGTCTTGGGTTCATGAGCGATGGCCTGGCACACTCGCTTCTACCCGGGCTGGTCGTTGCCGCTCTTGTTGTGGCAGTCGTATCTTCCGAATGGATCGTTCTGGTTCCCAATGCCATAGCGTTCGCGCTGCTGATCGGTTACCTGTCCAAGCGCACAGGCCTGAGCGAGGACACCGCCATTGGTATCTTATTCGCCGGGTTGTTCGCATTGGGCCTGACGATGCTGACGGCGGCGCGTGGGCTGAAAGTCAGCCTGGAATCGGTATTGCTGGGACAGGTGCTTGGTGTGTCTCGTGGCGACGTCATAGTGACTGCCGCGCTGGCGGTCGTCGTGGTCGCGCTGCTGTTGGCGCTGCACAAAGAGATGGTATTCGCCACCTTCGACCCGCTGGGCGCCTCGGTCATGGGCTTGCCCACCCAGGCTCTGGACTATGTACTTCTGGTTCTACTGGCCGTGGTGATCCTTATCGCGTTGCAGGCGGTTGGTATCGTGCTTGTGATTTCGATGCTGATAACCCCCGCGGCGGCGGCCCAGCTGCTAACGCAGCGGTTCAGCTTGGCAATGGCGGTCGGAGCTGCTATCGGCGTAGCTTCCGCTATCATCGGTCTGTACGTGTCCTTCCACTACAACCTTGCGTCCGGCCCCGTCATGGCGCTGTCTGCGACTGGGTTCTTCATACTAGCGCTGGTCATGAAACAGGGCTCCGCGCGCATCGGGGGCCGCATGGCCAGAGCTTAGGAGGTATGGGTCGGCGCCTATCACGCCGCAGGGAGGTGGTTGGCCCACGGACGATAGCCTCGTATTGCGGAGAGCGCACTGGCAGTACTCCTGGCTGTGGCGCTGGGCATGATCGTCGTGGCTGTCGCGACGCCCGCGCTCGCGCAGTCTTCCGATCCAGGTGACCCGCTGGCCCTCTACGACAGAAACGATAGCGGTGTCATAGACGGGCACGAGTTCATCCTGGCTTTTGTGGACTATCTCGACGGTCGCATCGACGCCACGCTGCTGATGAGGGTCAGGGGGCTGTATCTGTCGACGGTCGCGACCGGAGCGAGTCAGGCCACATCGAGTCAGGAGGGCTTCTGGTACGACGCGTGTAATGATTACGACGGCGTGGTCGCAGGCACTACGAAGGACCGGAAGATCGATCGAGCCGAAGTCATTGAGGCAATTAACGACTACCTGTTTGACGAAACAATCACACGGGATACCGTACTGACTGTCATCGAGTGCTACTACTCCACCACTGCCCACATGGTGCGCTTCGCTACAACCACGTACTCGGTGAATGAGGGCGAAACAGTGGCCATCACGCTCGAGATGAGACAGCCTCACAGCACGAGCACAGTCGAGGTCCCGGTAGAGGTGGTGGGCGGTAGTGCGAATATAGGAGATTTCGGCTTTCAGCAGGGGGCAGGCGCCACTACAACGGCAAAGTTCGCAGTTGGCGCGACAACGACTGAGTTCGACATATACACAACAGAGGACACTGTTGCCGAAAGCAACGAGACGGTCATACTGAGCTTCGGGGTCTTCTCGACATCGACTATGCCCATGGATGTCCACCCAAGCTCCCAGATGGGGACTACGACGGTCACGATTGTGGAACTGCCTCCCTCGACCAACAGGGCACCCACTGTCAACATAATCACTTCGGGACAAAGCGTGGACGGCGGTCAGCGAGTCAGCTTGGATGCAACCGCGTCCGATCCCGACGGGGATTCTCTGACGTACAGTTGGTCGGGGTCAGGATCATTTGACGACTCCTCCGCCTTGGACACGACGTGGACGGCTCCTGCGGCGCAGAGTTCAGACCGCACGTACAGCTTGACCATTACAGTTTCGGACGGAAGTCTAACAGCCTCGGCCTCTGTGTCATTTACTGTTCGGATGAGACCATCGACGCCGCCCCTCGGCGC
>JAAXHZ010000166.1 GCA_012270625.1 Dehalococcoidia bacterium
CCCCCCCCCCCCCCCCGCGTCTTCCTGTTCCGGTAATACCAGACACCTGTACACCAGCCGATGACAATCAGCGGCGCCACCGGCAACATGTACCTCACTAAGCGCAGCGGCGTCACAATTCTTTCTGTGAGTGAGGTGTCGGAATATACGATGTTGTACCATATCGCGGCGTCCCAGTACTCTTCCCACGCACCGAGAGATGCGAACGCGAGGGAAGCCGCGACGAGAACTGACAGACCACCTATTACCGACCACGCGATCTCTGCGCGGGTCTCCCTCCACCTGATGACCCAGTAGATGCCTATGGACAGCCATACGCCAATGAGATTGGCGCGCAGGAGAAAACTGAGTGCGCCGAGCGCGCCGAGCGCAAGACATATCCGCGCATTCAGCCTGTCTCCACGATCGTTGCTTAAGAACAGGAACAATGCGAGTATCTGAAAGAGCAGAGCGTACTGCTCGACGAATCCTTCACCCAGTCCAAGCGTCCTGGCATAGACGAGGAGGGTTGCGACTGAGAATAGCGTCGCCGTAACGCCAAATTCACGCCATACTATCTTGAAGAGGAGCCAGGCCGCGCCGAGCGTGAAGCCCATGTTTATGACCCACATGCCCCACCATCCCGGAGCAAGGAAGCCCAAAGCGTAGATTAGATAGGTGAGAGGCCCCTTGTGGTCCCATCGATCCAGATAGGGGATCTCTCCTACCAGTATTCCCTTCCCCACATAGGCAAATACGCTGTTATCGATTGCCATCGGCGGTGACGCGAACGAGATACCTGACATGACGATGAGCGTAGCTATGAGAATCAACCAGGAATAGATGAGCGCTCTGTTCACCCATCCTCTGCTCAAAGTGTTCATGAGCGTCAAGACCTGGCGCTCATGGCTCACAGTGGCAGTGTCCTCACTATCCCCGGCAGCTCCATCAGCGTCTCGATCCGCGGGCAGTCGCGGTAGTCGACGTGATTGCGGTCTCTGTCCAGCAGCACGGGTTTGATCCCAACTCTCCTCGCGCCATCTACATCGGATGATAGCTGGTCGCCAACGTGGACGGCGTCCTCCGCATCTACGCCGGCTCTTCTGAGCGCTTCGAGAAATATCGGGGGATGAGGCTTTTCGACTCCCACTTCGCCAGACGTGACAGCGAGGTCCAGACATGGCGTCAGCCCCATGCTCTCAGCCAACTCGCTTCCAGGCACGTTCATGTTGGATATGAGGCCTAGTGTCAGACCCTGCTGCTTCAGGAGGTCCATCGCAGGGAGAACATCGTCGAACCGCTCCATCTGGTACGGGATCTCGCGAACCGCTCTCCATATTTCGTCTGCCTGCTGGACTGAGACGTCGATGCCGCAGCCTCTCAGTACACGTCGTTCATATTCAGCGAAGAACTCGTCTCTCTGAGTGGGATTCAAAGTGCGGACGGGCTTTATCGCGTTCTGCTCGGACATGAAGGCGTCGGCCAGTGCGTACCCACGCAGTATCCCGTCGGGAGTGACCTCGATTCCGAATCTCGCGCACGCCTGCGACTGTATCTGAAAGCGGTCAGGACGAAAGCCGGCGAGAGTCCCGTAGAGGTCAAAGAATATGGCTTGGATCATAGTCGTCGTATAATAGCACAGCGTCCCGAAACATCAGATAATCCCTTAGAAGGCACATGCAGGCAGGTAAGCTCCCAATTGACGTATTAGGTCGTCTGCTAGGTCGGATCGACTTAAGTGATCCGCGGGTCGTGCTTGGTCCTCGGCCGGGAGAAGATGCCGCTCTGATCGACTTCGGTGATCGCCTTCTGGTCGCCAAAACGGACCCAATAACGTTCGCCACTGACCTTATCGGCTGGTATATGGTGAACGTCAATGCCAACGACATTGCGGTCATGGGGGCGACGCCCAAGTGGCTGCTGGCAACCCTGCTCTTGCCCGAGGGTACGACAGAAGGTGAGGTGTCCGAAATCTTCCGGCAGATCAGCCACGCCTGCTCTGATCTGGACATCTCTCTGGTTGGAGGGCATACGGAGGTAACCTACGGACTGGACAGGCCGGTCGCGGTGGGTGCGATGCTAGGGGAGGCACGAAAGGAGGACGCGGTGCTGAGCTCGGGCGTCTGTCCGGGTGACGCGCTGGTGCTGACCAAGGGAGTCGCAATCGAGGGGACGTCTATTCTCGCCAGAGAGGCTGCTGAGAGTCTCAGCGAAGCAGGGCTGGATCGAGGACTTATTGAGAAGGCCGGAGCGTTCCTGTTCGAGCCGGGCATCAGCGTTGTCCGTGACGCACGGGTAGCCTGTTCGTCCGGTGAGGTCCATGCTATGCACGATCCCACCGAGGGTGGCCTGTCGGGGGGGCTGTACGAGCTAGCAGCCGCTTCAGGAGT
>JAAXHZ010000167.1 GCA_012270625.1 Dehalococcoidia bacterium
CGCCGATCAGCACGTCTCTGAACGGCCCCACTATCAGGTCTCGCATGCGGCGGAAGTAGGTACGCTCGTCTCCGCAGTAGATCTCGCCGGTTACTCCCTCGTCAGTCTCCACTCTAACGATGACCGTGGCGCGTGTCTCAATGCGATAGGTGCTCCCGACGAAGGCCTTGGTCAGAGGTATCTCGACGAGCGTTACGGATATGTCTCGAATCTTCAAGATGAGATCTCCTACGCGTGATGGTGGTTACCCGAATCGAGAGTGTACGCAGGCTTACATGTGGTACGCCAGTCTATAGACTAGCAATTGGTATCTGCAATGGGGGAAACAAGGTAAGCTCTACGGTGCTGTAGGCTCTGGTAGCAAACGGGATGATACTCGCCAGAAGAACATATAACGATGGTCTTTGAAAGAAAGGAACCTGCACGTGAGACCCGGAGGTGGTTGATCGGGGCCGTACTGGTCGGGTTCTTTTCGATCCTTGCTACCCCTCGCGAGCCCATCTCTGGCAGCTTGGATCGAGAATCGCTTCCTGATTGGGGCAGCTAGCATCGGCACTGAGTCGTGGCGAGGCAGGCGGGCATTGCGCGAACGCCGCGATCCGTACATCATGTGTGCGAGATGTGCGGAAGGTACAGTCTGATAGCGGACCTGGGAGAGCTTGCACGGCGGTTCGAGTTCGATGGTGATTGGGTGGCGTTCGACTCGATGTACAACGTCGCTCCAACCCAGGACGTATTGACCGTCGTGGGGGAAGAGACGAGGCGCGCTGGGTTCATGCGCTGGGGGCTGATTCCCCACTGGGCCAGGGACGCGAAGATCGGTGCCCGAATGATCAACGCCCGGGCCGAGACGGTGGCCGAGAGGCTCGGGTTCCGAGAGGCGCTCAGGCGCCGGCGGTGCCTGGTGCTCGCGGACGGCTTCTACGAGTGGCAGCGTACCGGAGCTGACAGGAGGCCGATGCGCATAGTCTTACGGACGGGCGAGCCCTTCGCCTTCGCGGGGCTCTGGTCGGTGTGGAGGGACCCTGACTGCAGCCGCATCCCCTCATGCGCCATCATCACGACCTCGGCGAATGACCTGCTCAGGCCCATACACGACCGGATGCCGGTGGTTCTACCCAGGGAGATGGAGGATTTCTGGCTTGACGAGAGTGTCGATGACCCAGATGTGCTCAGCAGCGTGCTCCATCCCTATCCCGACGATGGGATGGAGACCTACGAAGTATCCAGACTGGTCAACTCCGCTGCTAATGACTGCCCTGAAGTAGTCGCTCCACTATCATGACACTCTGTTCTGTCTATGTAAGGTGACGGCCACCATAGCCTAATCCGGGCACACTGAATCCCATAGAGCCGTCTCTACAGGCCCTCGAGAGTGTATTCCGGCGTCGGCAGCTCAGCCAAACGGCGAGCACTTGACTCCCAGAACAGACGTGCTATACTACTCTTGACCCGTCGTGCGCAGTTCAGCCTGGAGCTATGAATCTGTTGCTCTGGCCATGGAAATGTCCCACTTTGTCCCACTTTGACGCACATAATATAGTAGGGCCGATCCCAGGCAGCTGGTGGAGCGGCGCGCCACTGACGAGGGTGCTCCGAGCTGACATGCGATCGTCCTGCGCGATCCCGTTCCGCGGTTGTGGTAACGTTAGGCGGGTTTCCGAGCACTGAGAGAGGATGGCGGTTCGGCTGCTCGCAGCCTCCACGCCTGCAT
>JAAXHZ010000168.1 GCA_012270625.1 Dehalococcoidia bacterium
GAACGCAGCTCAATCGCAATGCACCCGTCCTTCGTGGTCAGGCCGTCCGGAAGAGAACGGGGGCGCTTCGTGGTGCTCGATCTCGGTGGGACGAACGTCCGCGCCACTGTGCTGGACATGAGCGGGGATGGTTCGGTCAGAGTGTTGAAAAGCGATGGGTTTCGACTGCCATCGACAGTCGGCTCCGCCAACGATCTGTTCGGCCCTGTCGCTCGGTTCGTTGGGGAGATGCTGGACGCCGGAGTCGATTACACTCTCGGCTTTATCTTCGCGTTTCCGATGGAGCAGACCGGAGTCCGCAGCGGGCGTCTCACCAAGTGGACCAAGGAGTTCGCCTTCTCCGGCGTAGAGGGCGAGGATGTCGTCAGCTTGCTGGAGGAAGCCGTCAGACGCGAGTCGGACGCGCTTCCGGCGCTGCGCCGACTGAAGATCGGGGCCTTGGCTAACGACACTGTCAGCGTACTCACCGCTGGTGCGCGACTCGATTCCCGCTGCGACATGGGTCTGATAGTCGCAACGGGCATGAATCTGGCTGTCGCGGTTCCTGCCGAAATGATCTCCAAAGATATTCCAGGCGGCGCTGCCGGAGAGATGCTGTTCAACATGGAGTGCGGCAACTTCTCCGGAGTAAGGTCGGTACAGACTCAGTACGACCGGAAGCTGGACGCCGAATCCGACACGGAGGGTCAGCTTCTCGAGAAGATGGTATCGGGCCGCTATCTTGGCGAAATCGTCCGTCTCACGGTCGCACATCTAGCATCTCGTGGACATGGATTCGATGACTGGGTAGCGGGGAGCAGCATTTTCCAAGAGCCTTACGCTTTCACTACCGAACACGTTTCGGACATCGCTTACGACACTTCGACCGATCTTGTAGCCACCAAGATGCTGCTCTACGAGTTGGGCGTGCCAGAGGCCAGCGAGGACGACCGGCGGCGACTGCGAGAAATCTGCGTCAGCGTGGGCAGAAGATCCGCGAGGCTGGTCGCGATGGCCATAGTCGCGACAGCTGCCTACGTGGACCCTGAGCTCGATCGCGAGCATCTGGCTGCCGCTGACGGAAGCCTGTTCAGAGGCTATCCCGACTACCAGGTCGAGGTAGAGCGCGGAATCGCGAACCTCCTCGGCGACCGGGCAGACCGAATCCAGGTGGCGTACCTGCGCGACGGCTCAGGGATCGGGGCGGCAGTGCTGGCGGCAATGTCCGGGGGATGACGGCGAATTACTAATAGCGACTCAGGGATCGTTCTCCTCATCGAACAGCGAGTCGTAGGTAGTCGAGGTCAGAGTCGCGTCCTGATCGGCAGCCTCCACGCTGATGACGTATCCGCCCGGCGCCAGATAGTCAGGATCGAAGATGATCACTGAGAATATGCCCGCAAATGGCGCTTGGTACACGATCTTGGAGTCGAGTCCAAACAGCCCTCCGCCACTGTCGTCATCGAATATAATCTCCACGCTCCCCGCATCTGGGAAATCAATCAGAAGGAACGGATCTGCGAGACCTGATCTAGCGACCACTTCGACAGTCTCGCCATACTCCAATGTGAGCGAGAAGCGATCGACATCTCCCGGAAAGTCGATGTTGCCAACGATCTGCTGCCCTACCTCCAGAGTCAGTCCGTCGTCAGGGTCGGTCAGCGGTATCAGGTTGTGACTGAGGTCTATTGTATGGCGCCCCACAGCCTGGGATGATTGCCACACCACCAGGAAGTATGGCTCGGAATACTCGACCGTGAACGACCCGGATTCAGGAGCCGTCTCATGCTCATCCACAAACAGCACCTCGATACCAAGCGAATCGTAGATGGCAAATGCCGAGTTAAGAAAGCTGGTCACCTTGACTTCGATTACAGTGCCTACGGGCTCGTCGATCATGAATGCGCGTTGGTCCCAGTCATGTCTTAGACTCACGCTTTCATGAAGCTCCGCGCGGGCTGTCGGGATGCGTCTCTCGCCTAGGCCGGACGGGTCCCTTCCAGAGATCAGATCTCGGATGCGCGGCATCACGTCAGCCGACGATGCGATCAGCCCAAAATCAGCTTCGCTGAACATCAAACCACTGACACCGATAACCTCGCCCTCGCCCGAAACCAGTACCCCTCCGCTCTGACCGCCGGCAATTGTGGCATCGGTCTGAAAGTAAGTTATGCCAATAGATTCCCACTCTCGATATCGGGAGATCAGACCTCGGGTGATGGCGGGTTGGGGAAACGCTTCCACTTCTCCCGGGTATCCGATCAGAAATGCCTCCGTGCCTACCGCCAATCCCTCACCTTCGACCAACTCCAGAGTCGGCACCTGTACATCTATTGGACCGAGCACGGCAAGATCGGCCATCAGATCCCAATTCCTCACAGGGATATCCACAAGCTCTGAACCATCGGGGAATACGACACGAGCGCTGTCGTATGGCCAGACCACGTGCGCATTGGTGACAACATACTCACCTTCGATGAGAACCCCGCTGCCGATGCCGAGGTTAGTGCTGATAAACGTGATCGAGGGAGACACCCTTGCGTATATTTCAGACGGCGATAGCGTCGATGGCACGGGAGCAGCAACAGGCCTGGGGATCGGTATGGCGGTGGCGGTGGGAGGGAGCGTTGCGGTCGGAGTCGCAGTATGTGTGGGTGTCAGTGTGGGAGTGTCGGTCGGAGTCCGTGTGTTCGTGGCAGTAGGCGGAGGCGTATCACTCACGGTCGGAGTTGGCGTAGGGGTGTGAGTCGGTGTTGGTGTAGAGGTGGGCTGGGATATCGCGGTTGCGGTTATCTCAGCTATGACCGTCGCGCGAATGTCTGGCGTCGGTATCGGACTTGGCAACGCCTGAGAGACTGACACGGGCGCGGATGGGTTGCCTGTGTCTCCACATCCAGCGGCGCCGATGACGATAAAGGCCAGCAGGATTGGCACCCACCACTGACTCGACACGACTCTCGGCATCTAATCTCCCGGTTTGGGCTGTGCTCAGATTCTCTGAATGTCGGACCGAGTGCCAATGATAGCACGGTCGCCGCTTGCGACGTACATTGAAATGCCTTGATACGACAGGCGACATACACTGGCCAACGGAGTCCTCATGAGCAATGTCCACTCCTAAAGATAGGAGACTTCCGCGCGGTCCACAAAATCCCCAAAGTAGGAGGGACCGGTCAGCCGTCGGGATAGCCCCAGACGGTGAACTCCTCGAAATGAGCCGTGCTGTGGGAGTCGCCCGAGTAGATTCCATAGGCAACTCTTATATCCCCTGACCCTGTAACGGAGCCGATATCCGCTGTGCCCAGAGATTGGCCGTTGACATACACCGCCGCGACCTGGCCGATAAACATGACTTCGAGACGATTCAACACAGGGTCGGATATGTCGATAGCGTCTGTGTAACCGTTTTCCAATGTCTGCCAATCATCGCCGGAGTATGTCGCATTATCTATCGACCAGTATCCCGATGAAGTCACACTGAAAATCAGGTAGTCCTCTTCCCCTTCCTTTCTGAACATGATGCCTGCACTCCACTTATCGACACCATCTTCCGGCCTGAACTCCGCGCTTGTGTACGCGAACGACACATCTACGCCTGCACTCCATGAACCGATATAGGAGGAGTCACTGGTCAGAGTGCTGCCTTGTGGACCGTAGAGCGCGCTGATTTTCGTGGCGGAGATGTCGCTTACCGTGGTCACGTATCCCGGGACCTCGCTATCGGTGAATATGCCGGTGGCTATCTCAAGCTCTCCAGTCTCATGTGTATCGCCAACGTCCAGATCGGTGACATACTCGTTGTTGACGAACAGCCAGCCACCGTCTTCGATCACCACCAATGTCAGCTTGTTGTCATCGCCAACGCTTGGGTTCCAGTTGCGCACGTTACCGCTATCAAGAGCGGTGCTTTCACCGTCTATCCTGAGCCAGTGGCTGTACCTGCCGTCCTGCGTGACAGCGACATAAGACAGGTCTCCTTCGCCCGCATTTCTGAACAGGAAGCCAGTATTCCAGTCACCGACTCTGGTCGAGTAGGGCACAGAAAAGTCCGCTGTGATGATGAAGTTTCGAGCGTCGTCGAAGACCGACGAGGTGCTTATGAATCCGTCATCTTCATGTTCCAGGTCCACCTGATCCGAGTAGAATGTCGATCCACGGGTCGTTCCTCTCGGTGTCGGAGTCGGCAATGGCGTTGGTGTGGCCCAAAAGACGCTGTCGCCCTCAGACAGCGACCTCAGACGCGCTTTGACCTCGTCGATGGCAACGGCCAACCCGATTCCTTCGACCGGCCTGCCGTCCTCGGCCTCGAACAGCTTGGAGGTGTTCACTCCGACGACCTCACCAGCGCGATTGAGGAGCGGTCCGCCGCTGTTTCCCGGGTTTATCGCGGCGTCGGTCTGCAGCAGATCTACGCCACCTCCGCCGACCCGCCTGGCTGAAACGATCCCTCTCGTGATTGTCGAAGACCCTCGCAAGATGCCTCCCAATGGGTATCCCATCGCGATGACGTCCTCGCCGACAGAGACCTCGTCCGATTCGCCGAGTCTCACAGGCTCGAAGTCTCGGGATGACTTCAGGTACAGAAGTGCGAGATCGGCGACTTCATCGACTCCTAGGACCACACCCGTGTACGACTGCCCGCCCGCCAATCGCACCCTTACGGATTTGGAGCTTCCCACGACGTGAGCATTGGTAACCACGCTCCCGTCTGTGTCGATGATAAACCCGGAGCCACTGCCGCCATCGACAATGATCTGGACAACACCCTGCTCCACATCGCCGATCATCACGGAAAGCGTAGGGGTGTTGGTCGGGACAGGAGTGAAGGTAGCTGTAGGTATGGCGGTGTGAGTCGGCGTTGGCGTGTTGGTGGGTGTCGGGGTCAGCGTGGCCGTGGCTGTATGCGTCGGGGTTGGCGTATAGGTGGCGGTTGGCAGCGGAGTCGGCGTGGCGGTATGTGTGGGTGTCGGGGTCGGGGTGTGAGTAGGGATCGGTGTGGCGGTATGTGTAGGCGTCGGAGTCGGGGTGTCAGTCGGAGTTGGCGTGGCGGTATGTGTCGGAGTCGGTGTGGGGGTGTGAGTAGGGATCCGTGTGGCGGTATGAGTAGGCGTCGGAGTCGGGGTGTCAGTCGGAGTTGGCGTAGTGGTATGTGTCGGAGTCGGGGTGGGAGTGTCGGTCGGAGTTGGTGTCGCGGTGGGCTGGGATATCGCGGTTGCGGTTATCTCAGCTATGACCGTCGCGCGAATGTCTGGCGTCGGTATCGGACTTGGCAGTGCCCGGGCGACTGACGCTGGCGTGGATGGGTTGCCTGTATCTCCACATCCAGCGGCGCCGATGATGATAAAGGCCAGCAGGATTGGCGCCCACCACTGACGCGACTCGACTCTTGGCATCCAATCTCCCGATCGGGGCTGTGCTCAGATTCTCTGAATGTCGGATCGAGTGCCAATGGTAGCACGGTCGCCGCTTACGGCGTGTACCTGGAAGTAAAACGACGAGATCACCAGTCCAGCCCGACCGCTGTGGTCAGAAACTCCGAGAAGGGCGCCGCGATAGTGCAAACGTCGGCGTAAGTGTCGATGAAGTCGGGGGAGCAGGCGTCTTCTTCGGTGAAGTTCGTAGTAGCGACGAACGACTTGAGCTTCAGATGGTCGATCAGCGGGTGGTCGGGGTCGATTCCCCTCGGAGCGCGTTTGAGCGATTCACCCTCGAGTGTATAGACCGAGTTGAATTCGTCGTCGTTGACGATGTTCTGCCACCTGCCGGGGTTCGAGACGATCGCGCTTCTGATCTTGCCCACTGTGATAGAGTTCGGGCGCCAGATGCCGGCGCCAGCGAACACGAAGCCCGGTTGGAGGTGCAGGTAGAGTCCGGGGCCATGCACCTCACGTCCGACTTCATGTCGGAAGTGGACGCCCGCATTGGTCTTGTATGGGATCTTGTCCTTCGAGAAGCGAACGTCTCTGTATATGCGGAACACAGACCCTCCCGACAGTCTTGGGTCAGCGACCATGTGGGGGCTGATCTCGCTGAGTCTGTCCCCAAAGTCCGATACGAACTGGACAAGGGCGTCTCGAACCTCGCGCTCGTAGCGGGCCTTGTTGTCCTGAAACCACTCTCGGTTGTTGTTGGCTGCAAGCTCAGACAGGAACTCGAACAGGGCCGGTGTGAAGTGGGGTGATGCGGTCATCGTTCCTCCTGGTTGAAATAGCGGTGTCAGTGCTCATCTGCGAGAGTCGTGCAGTCGCGATTTTAGGGGTGCTCTGAGTCCTTATCTAGGGGAAATGCCGCCTGAGTAGTCCGCTTGCTACGGAGTCATGGCTTGGATATATTAACGATGATCGTTGGAGGCGCCTTCATCAGTCGGAATAAAGCACTCTGACTATTCAGCCGTCTTGGCGTTCCGCATGAGCAGTGGACACAGGAGAGACCATGGCCCAGTCAGACATCAAGCTCATTGCCCACCTAATGCGACGGGCAGGCTTCGGCGCTACTCGCGACGAGCTTGACGCTTACGCGGCAAATGGATACGAGGCGACAGTCGAGGAGCTGCTGACCCCAAAGGATACCGAGTGGCTCGGCGACGACATGGTCAGACGCTTCGATCTTGAGGCGTCAGGGATGATAAACGCGCCCGGCTCAGCCCGGAACTGGGTCTATCGCATGATTACGACGAACGCGCCTCTAGTGGAGAAGATGGCTCTCTTCTGGCACGGGATATTCGCCACTGGGGTCCCAAAGGTCATCAACGGCAGGGTACTGTACGACCAGATCGACCTGTTCCGCAGGCACAGCATGGACAGCTTCGACTCCATTCTGGTGAGGCTCGCGAAGGACCCGGCGATGATCGTCTGGCTGGACAACCAGGAGAACCACAGCGGAGCGATCAACGAGAACTGGGCACGCGAGCTGCTCGAGCTCTTCACCATGGGGGTCGGAAACTACACAGAGGACGACATCAAGGAGTGCGCCCGGGCCTTCACCGGATGGACGATCGGCAACACAGAGTACATGATCGTGCGTTCGCGGAGAGACTCGGACTGGCCATACGGCCGGATCGCCTATCACTTCGACTACCGACCTGAAGATCACGACGATGGCGAAAAGACCTTCCTCGGACAGCGTGGCAACTTCAACGGCGAGGACATCATAGACATCGTATGCAGGCAGGAGTCCACGGCTCGTTTTATCTCCAGGCACCTGTATCATTTCTTCGTCGCCGACGAACCTCCCGTTCCGTCCTGGCCGTACACTTCCCCAAGAGACCCGGAGGCTATCGACATCCTCGCTCGCGCCTACTTCGACAGCGAGTACGACATCAAGTCGGTCTTGCGCGCGCTCTTCAACTCCGATTTCTTCCGGTCGGAGGACGTGCGGTACAAGAAGGTCAAAGGGCCAGCTGAGTTCCTGGTAAGCGTGCTCAGAATGACCGGGGAGTTCGACATACCTCGACGTGAGATGATTCCCAGGTACAGGCAGAGCGTGTGGATGGGACAGGAGCTCAACAATCCTCCAAGTGTAGAGGGTTGGCACCAGGGCACCGAATGGATCGACACCGGAACCTTGATAGAGAGAATCAACTTTGCGTCAGAGCAGTTCGGGGACCCGAATAAGCCGGGCGTGAGAGCAATGGTCGATAAGATCTGCCAGGGCGACGCGGACGGCCTCTCCTCCGAACGTCTCGTAGATCGCTGCCTGGACGAGATGGGTGCCTTTTCGGTAACGGAGGGGACTTACGACACGCTTGTCAAGTTCGTCGAGGGCGGCCACGCCCGTCAGAACGTGGAGCATCTGCTCAGGCTCTCCGCTTCGACGAGAGAGTTCCAAATGGCCTAGACGCTATGCTTGAGTACACTCATACCATCGGCATCGTCGCGATGGAGGGACGCGGTTTCGAATACCCCACCGACACTGTCGCGGCCAGGAACGGAAGGCTGTACGTGCTCAACCGATCCAGGGACTCTGGAGAACGTGGGGTACGGGTCACCGTCCTGGACCTGGACAGCGGGTACTACGGCACCTTCGGACACCTCGGCGATGGCGATGGACAGCTAATCTCCCCTACTTGCGCGGCCGAAAGCAGCCGGGGCCACATCTATGTCGCCGACGACTACATGCACCGCATCACCGCCTTTGACTATGACGGAGGCTTCGTATCTAAGTGGGGCGCCTACGGCACGGGTGAGGGCGAGCTGAACGGGCCTTCAGGACTGGCATTCGACCGCGACGACAACCTCTACGTCGCCGACACCCACAATAACCGTATTCAGAAGTTCGCCTCATCGGGCGCCTTTCTCCACGCCTTCGGCTCTCTGGGGCCCTCGGAGGGTCAGCTAAAGCTGCCCTGGGGATTGACCGTCGCTCCTAACGGAGACCTGTACGTAGCGGACTGGGGGAACGACCGGATACAGCGATTCTCGCCCGAAGGTGATTTCGTCGCGGCCTACGGCACGTCGGGACGAGGAGCCGGCGAACTCCGGCGGCCGTCTGGGGTCGCGGTCGATGAGCGCGGCTTCATGTACGTCTCCGACTGGGGCAACGAGCGAGTGCAGGTACTCGACGCCAGCGGCAGCCCAATTCAGGTACTGAGAGGCCAGGCAACCCTGTCCAAGTGGGCAGCCAGCTTCATGGAAACCAACCGCGAGGAGGCCGAGGCCAGGGCCTCGGCTAACCTGAAGCCCGACTTGCCCTCAGTGTACCGCGATGACCCGCACACCGAGTCCGCCCATATAGAGAGCCTGTTCTGGGCGCC
>JAAXHZ010000169.1 GCA_012270625.1 Dehalococcoidia bacterium
CAGATACATCCGCTCCAGCCCGTATCGACGGTCCAGGGAGCAGTCAAGGTGGTGTGGGAGCTGCAAGAGTATCTAAACGAGATCACCGGCATGGCAGGATGCTCTCTAGCGCCAATGGCGGGCGCAGACGGAGAGCTGGCCGGCCTGCTTATGGCGCGGGCTTACCATCTCGACCGGGGCGATGAGCGGCGAAAAAGCGTGCTGATTCCCGACTCCGCCCACGGCACGAATCCCGCATCCGCGGCGATGGCGGGTTTCAACGTCGTAACCCTGCCGTCGGACTCACGCGGCAACACCGACCTCGACGCTCTCAGAGACTCCGTCAACGACGAGCTTGCCGCGCTGATGATTACTCTGCCCAGCACACTCGGCCTCTTCGACTCCAACATCCTGGAAGTTACCAGGATAGTCCGCGACGCCGGAGGCATCGTGTACGGCGACGGCGCCAACTTGAACGCCATCGTCGGAAGGGTCAAGTTCGGAGATCTGGGCTTCGATGTGATCCACTCGAACCTGCACAAGACCTTCACCCAGCCGCACGGTGGCGGCGGCCCTGGCGCTGGTCCCGTTATCGCTGGGCCGAGGCTGATCGACTACCTGCCCACCCCCGTCGCGGGCCGCCAGGTGGACGACGGACAAGAGAGCTTCTCGTTGGACGCGCCTAAGAACTCAATAGGCCGAATGGGAGCGTTCCACGGCAACTTCGGCGCTCTCGTCAGGGCATGGGCCTACATATCCACCCTCGGCAAAGAGGGCATCCCGCAGATCAGCGAGGATGCCGTCATCAACGCCAACTACATCCTGAGCGAGCTCAAGGGATACTACGACCTGCCCTACGACCGCACCTGTATGCACGAGGTGGTCTTCTCGGCCGCCAACCTCCGACGCGAACACGACGTCAGGGCGATGGACGTAGCCAAGCGACTCATAGACTACGGGATACACCCGCCCACGATGTACTTCCCGCTCGTTGTTGACGAGGCGCTGATGATCGAGCCGACCGAGACGGAGTCCAAAGAGACCCTCGATTACTTCATCGAAGTGATGAAGCAGATTACAGTTGAAGCCGCCGAAGACCCTGATCTGCTCCACGAAGCGCCACACAACACTCCAAACACACGACTGGACGAGGCGCGCGCGGCCCGCAGACCGGACCTCAGATGGCGAAGACCGGATCACGAGTGAGTGCCGACTTCCACCTTTCACAATGTAGGAGCAAGGTTCAAGCCTACCCCTGCAGATGATCGGCATCTGCCACAATCGAAAGACACTGAGATAGGAGCTTGTAAGAAAAATGTCAGAAGTAGGCCAGATGGCCCCCGACTTTACCCTGCCCGCCCACAACGGCCAGCCGATTACACTGAGCGACTTCAGAGGAAAGAAGAACGTCATCCTGTCGTTCCATATCTTCTCCTTCACAGGCGGTTGAACGCACCAGGTCTCCTCGATGCGCATTCACAACGCATCGTTCGAGGAGGCTGGAGCCCAGGTTCTGGGCATAAGCTGTGACTCCCGCCCTACCCAGGTGGCGTTCGCCTCGTCTTTGGGGTCGATCCCATACCCGCTGCTTGCAGACTACTGGCCCCACGGTGCGGTATGCCAGAGCTTGGGCATACTGAACGAGCAGCTAGGCGCGCCGTTTAGATCGATCATAATCATCGACAAAGAGGGCATCATCCGCTTCAAGCAGACCTACGCCGGCGCCGGCGACGTCGATCCACGCAACATCCTCGCAGAGGTCGAGAAGCTCCAATAACCGAGCAGCCAAACGAGAAGGCCGCGCCAGGCGGCGCGATTCATCGACGTGGACCCTTCAGGGAAGGCGAGTACGTTCAGCTCCTTGACCGCCGGGGGCGGAGCTACCTCGTCTCTCTCGCTCACGGCGACCTGTTCGAGTCGCACATCGGCAACTATCCAACCGGCGACCTAATAGGTCAACCGGAAGGCTGCTGGATAGTGACCAACAGGGGCCACCGTCTGATGGCTATCAGACCGACCCTCTCCGATCTGACGCTCCGTATGCCTCGCTTGGCGACGGTCATGTACCCAAAAGACCTCGGCGCGATGCTCGTGTACGCGGACATCTTCACCGGCGCTCGTGTACTCGAGGCAGGCGCCGGGTCGGGAGCGGTCACCATGATGCTCCTGAGAGCCGTCGGAGAGACGGGGCGCGTGTACACCTACGACGTGCGTCAGGACATGATCGACCAGGCCCAGACCAACATAGCCAGGTACTTCGATCGCTGGGATAACTTGGAGTTGAAGCTCGGTGACGTATATCAGGGCTTCGAGGAAGACGAGCTGGACAGGGTCGTCCTCGACCTCCCGGAACCCTGGCACGTCGTCCCACACGCATCAGAGCGGCTGGCCCGAGGAGGTCTGTTCTTCGGGTTCATTCCCACGGTTCCGCAGGTCGACGAGCTGGTTCGAGCGCTCCGTGCCCAGCGCACTTTCGGCATGATCGAGACGATGGAGATCATGATGCGCCAGTGGAACGTCAGCGGGCGAAGCGTCCGACCATCCCATCGCATGGTTGGACACACCGGCTTCATCGTCACCGCCCGCCGGATCAGCGAACGGTCATCTGACAGCGAACATTGACCTCTCGCTGACGGGAGGCAAGTGAAACTCGGTCGGAAGTGGCGCAACAAGCCCCGCGACCGACTCGGCGGATGGAATGAGGTCGTCTGCCCGGCTGATTCCACTGTTCTTATCCTGGACCAGCACCCTGAATTTGCCCAGTCCGCCGGGGTCGATTAGCCGGCGCATACTTCGCGTGTTGAAGCGCCGCCCTGCGGAACCGATGCCGGCCGCCGCGAGAGACTCCTCCATCCGGTCGTAGCCAAGCGAACGGAGAAACTCCCTCTGCGTCGTCAGGAAGACCGGCCTGAGACCGACTGCGCGTCCCGCGTCGATCAGCGCAGTGAAGTCAACGTGGGCCGTCATGTCCTGCCGTCCGATTCGCTGGTATGGACTCCCGCTGTCCGTGTGGCGATAGTAAGTCTGAAGCGTTCCCCGGATTCTGTCGTCCGAGTATAGCTCCTCCACCTCATAGCCATAGTCCACAGTGAGAACGTACCCACGCTCCAAGCTCTCGGCAGCGGCGGCGACCCAAGGGCGAGCTCCCGAGTTCACTTCACCTCTGGCCCCCTCACGCAGCTCCCTGCCTATGGCTGCCACGCGCTCACTTATCAGCGCAACAGATGGCTCGTCCAGCAGCTCGACGAACCGGTCTTCAGAGTCCAGCGCGACATACACTTCACGCGGCCCGTCCTCAGTGATAGCGAACCTGTGGACAGGCATGGCGTCGAGCAGCTCATTGGAAACCACGCATCCCACGACGCCACCGAACGGAAGTCCTGTGGACCTGACCCACTCGATTTCGCCCCACTCGATTTCACCACTGTTACACGGCGAAACACGATCGACGGCGGCGTACCGAATCGCCTCTGAAAACTCCGGGAGCTGCCGGCTCGCAAAGTCAACGATGTCGGAAGCCAGAACTCCATCCCCTGCCCCAGCCTCTATCACCCAGAACGGATCAGGACGCCCGAGCGTTTGCCACATCGTCCAAAGCTGCACGCACACCAGAGCGCCGAACACGGGATGGGCCACTGGACTAGTGAAGTAGTCCCCCCCAGCGCCTATCGGTTCGCGATTGGCGTAGTAGCCATCAGGATGGTAGAGCGCAACCTCCATGAACTCCGCGAAAGTGATCGCGCCGGAAGCGGCGATGCGTCTTCTGATCTCGCGTTCTGCCCCAGTCGGCTCACTGTGCTCTCTAACCAACACCGGGGGTCACAGGGGTAGATAAACATGTACAGACAAGCATGAATACCAACTAACAGGCCCCCTCTCCACTCACCCCTCAAAAACAGAAGGGACATTGATGTTCACAATGTCCCTTGAGTCACTGCTTCTGAGGCTGCCGCAGCCCCGCGGCTTCAAGTTGACGAGCTCTGTTGCTGTCTCGCTGCGCGTCTCCTTCTGCCGTCGCGGTCCCATCCTGAACCTTGAATGGAGTTCTTGAACTCCCGGATTGCTCCACAAACTTTACACTTGCCGTTGCTGGTTGGGCCGTTGGGTTGTTCTATTACCCAGTAGTGCTGGCAGTCGGAATCAGCTACAGACTCGTCGATCAATTACAGACCTTCTTCCCTTGATTATGTTTGAGTAACTAGTCTCGCTCCTCTATCGGCACGTACGGCACGTCCATCGGGCCGGTGTAAAGAAGCCTGGGCCTGAGCAGTATGTTGTTGTTGAACTGCTCGATGACCTGTGCCGTCCATCCCGGCACTCGCCCCATGGCAAATATAGAGATGAACAGATCATCTGGAATATCGAGAAGGTAGTAGATCGCCCCTGAGAAGAAATCGACGTTCTGGTAGATACCGCGCCTGCGGTACGGCTCCATAACTTCGATCACCGACTGGAGGATCTGGAACCACTTGGGCTCGCCCTTGCGTTCACCAAGCTCGCGAGCATCGTCCTGAAGGTGGAGCGACCTCGGATCGACCGCCTTATAGACCCGATGCCCAAACCCCATTACGCGCCCGCCACCGCGGATCCGCTCTCGGACGTAGTTCTCGGCATTCTCTTCGCTGCCGATCTCCTGGGTCATCTTCATGACCTCTTCAGCCGCGCCGCCGTGCGATGGTCCCTTGAGTACCGAGATACCCGTGGTCACCGCGCAGTGCAGGTCCGCTTGTGTAGAAGCGGCGACACGCGCTCCGAAGGCCGAGGCGTTGATTCCATGCTCAGCGTGCAGCACGAAGTCCTTGTCTATCAGGCCCGCGTCCTCGTCGCTCGGCTTCTCACCGAACAGCATGTAGAGGAAGTTGGCGGCGTGCCCAAGACTCGGGTCAGGATCCAAAGCCTCATTGCCGTCCCTGATTCGGGCGTGCGCCGCGACTATGGTTGGCGCCTGGGCTGTCAGACGAACTCCCTTGCGTAGGGTCGCCTCTGGAGAGTTGTCCTCAGTATCGGAGTCGTATGCCGATAGCGCCGAGACTGCTGTCCTCAGTACGTCCATGGGATGAGAGTTGCGTGTGAGGCGGATGATGTCCAGTATCTCACCTGGAAGCTCGCGAGACGCCTTGAGCTCCGAATCGAAATCATCCAGCTCGGACTGGGTAGGCAGATGCCCATTCATTACCAGGAACGCGGTCTCTTCGAAGGTGGACTTCTCAGCAAGATCGTGGATGTTGTATCCACGGTAGAGCAGCTTGCCCACATCGCCGTCAATGAAGCTGGACGTGGTCCTGTCTATGTAAACTTCGCGAAGGCCACGATGAAGCTGGACCTTCCTTTCCGTCATAACATGTCCTCCCAACTTGCGGCGAAGTCCTGCCCAAGGGGCTGAGTTATGCCAAGACAGCCTAGCGTGAAGGCGTACTCATGAGGGTTGACAGGCTTCAAATTCAATCGTCTGGTGCTGCCCCGAAAAGCACGAAAATTCTAGCATCGGCCCAATATAGTGTCAAGAAATCCTAAGCATCTACAGACATGATATATGATCTTGAATTCATGATTTATAACACCCGAGAGACCCTGCCTACCCTATCCAGATGACGAGCATCTGTGTATGTTACACAGTTCACAATTGGCTGCCAAAACTATATACTGTCTTCAATTCCCTTGTATGTACAGAGAATTGCATTAGCCTTGACCCGGGGCGGTGACTGGTGACTCTCACTCCTCACTCCTCTTCACTCACTCCTCGAAAATCGCACTCATGCAGTTTTCTCTACGTATCGAACTGGTGGCGCATATCCTGTCAATGCGCTGACCTTGTGTGTCCGAAACGGAGTCGGTGAATGTGATGCAGCTACCTGAAGTTCCTGAGGTCGTCGTTCTGCGCCTTCCCCTGTACGTCCGAGCGCTGACGCAGCTCCAGCGAGAGGGAACTTCCGTTGTAAGCTCCCAGCAGCTCGGCGAGAGACTTCAGATGACCCCCGCGCAGATCCGCAAGGATCTGAGCTACTTCGGAAGATTCGGCAAGCAGGGACGTGGCTACAACATCCAGTTCTTGCTGGAGGAGCTTAGGGACATCTTGGGCCTGAACGGAGAGTGGCGCGCCTGTCTGGTAGGAGTCGGTCGCCTAGGAAGGGCCATCATCAACTACACGGGATTCGCGCCGGAAGGCTTCACGATCGTCGCCGCCTTCGATAGCTCTGACGCACAGGTCGGCGCGTCAGTCGGCGACCTGTGCGTTCAGCCCATGAGAGATTTGGCTGATGTCGTCGATCGTCTGGACGTGTCCATAGGAATCGTGGCGGTCCCCGCGGCTGAAGCGCAGTTGGTCATCAACAGACTGGTTCAGAACGGAGTCAAGGGGATACTCAACTACGCCCCCGTAGCGCCATACGTACCCAGGGGCGTCGTGGTCAGAAACATCGACCCCGTGCTGTCCCTCCAGTCCATGACGTTCTACCTGAAGAACAACTAGGCACGGCGGCGCCAGAGGAGTCTGTCGCGACAGCGAACTCTCCGCGACTCGATGCGATACCGGACTCTTTGCCTACCCGACCGGCTGATCCGACCTCGGACGCCGACGCCGTCTCCGGGCGACGCCAAGTCTGGCAGCGGAGCGCCGCATCGACGCCAGCGCCCGCTCCAGGTCCATGTCGGACTCGGCAGAAGCGACTCGCTCCTGTGCCCTTTGAAGAGCGGCCTCGGCGCGATCCTCGTCGATCTCCTCGGCATGCTCGGCAGTGTTCGCAAGAATCGTGACCTTGTTCCCGAGCACTTCCAGGAAGCCGCCGCTTACGACCATGAACGACTCTTCGCCGTCTTTCGTTACCTTGATTTCACCCGGCGCCAGCGTAGTCAGCAGCGGCGCGTGACCCGGCAGAACGCCAAGCTCACCGTCCGAGCCGGGCGCGACCAGGACGCTCACATCCTCCGAGTACACGACCCGCTCGGCGGTAACGATTTCGAGTTTCATCTCTGCCATGTCGATTCACCATCGAGCCAGCGTATGGGGGGCGGCTCTCACTCCTCTTCACTCACTACTAGGCACGAAGTGCCCCTCACTCCTCCGCCCTCATTCGCTCCGCGTTCTCCACCGCCTCCTC
>JAAXHZ010000170.1 GCA_012270625.1 Dehalococcoidia bacterium
CTCCGTTGCTGAGAACAGTTGCAATGCTACAATGTAGATTCAGCCTGACCAGGCCTTAGTCACTGAGGGACGGCCGTTTTGACGACCCAAATCTTCACCATCGGCCATAGCAGCCACACATGGGAATCGTTCTCACCACTGCTGCTTGCCAGCGAGATTGAGCTGCTGGTAGATGTCAGATCCAACCCCGTCTCTCGGTTCGCGCCGTTCGCCAACCACCGCACGCTGCCCGACCTGCTCGAATCGATCGGAATCGACTATGAGTTCATGGGCGGCCCCCTCGGAGGCAAGCCTGACAACCAAACTATGTACGACGCAAAAGGCAAGCCCGACTACCACAAGATACGCGCTCTGGATGAGTTCCAAGACGCCATAGACCAGCTAGCCGGAATGGCATCACGCCGCCGTACCGTTATCCTCTGCTCCGAAGAGGACCCGTCTCTGTGCCACCGCAGGCTGCTGCTGGGGCCGTCACTGGAGGCAGCACACTGCGAGCCACTGCACATCAGGGGCGACGGAACCATTCAAAACAATGATCAGCTGCCGCGCGGGAAGCACTACCTCCAGCAGCTTCAGGGTACGCTTGGAATATAGATAGTGAAGATATACACCATCGGGTTCACCGGCAAGACAGCCGAAGAGTTCTTCGGGCTGCTCAACTCTACTGACGCAAAGTATCTAGTCGATACTCGACTCAACAACACATCGCAGCTGGCAGGATTCACCAAGAAGCGTGACCTAGGGTACTTTACTGAGAAGCTGACAGGAATGTCATACTTGGAAATGCCAACACTCGCTCCCGAAAAAGACATGTTCGGAGTGTACCGAAAGGATGGCAACTGGGACCTGTACGAATCTCGTTACTTGAGATTGATGGAGCAGAGGGCAATCGCCAAGTCGATAGACCGTAACTTGTTCGCAGATGGAGTCATCCTGCTATGCAGCGAGCGCACAGCCGAAAAGTGCCACCGTCGTCTGGCAGCTGAGTACATACAAGCCAACATCTTCCCACAATCAGAGATCATTCATCTGCATTGACGTGAGAAAGCTGCTCGCAATAACCGACGTCACCCACATGTGGAGCGACATCGTGTGTATTGCGGGCCTGACTGAAGACCTCCAGTGCATTCGCCCTGTAACCGAGGGTGGCGTGCGCATATGGAGTCTTTACAAGTCCAAAGCGCCTGTCATCTTCCCCAGCTCGAAGATATGGATAGACCTGTCGCCTGCTCAGGTAGCTCCCCCTCACACCGAGGACCAGAACTTCGATCCAGTTTCGATAGAATTCAAGGACAGCTTCGAGACGCACCACTGGGAGAAGCTGCTATTGCTGAGCAGTTTCGGATCAGTACAGCACATCTTTGATGGAAGACTTGTCGATAGACAGGTAGCGCCCGGCACAAAGACGAGATCCCTGGGGACGATCAAGGATGTAAAGGTAACCAATCTCCACGCCGACTTACGCTACGACCGAGTCGGCTGGCGTCTTGATTTTCAGGATGAGTCAGGAGAGCAGCACAATAACTTTCCTGTAAACGACCTGGCGTTTAGGGGATTGGCACGGAATCTCCACGACAGTGGACTCAGCCTAGATGACGTGGCAGACAGACTCTACGAGCGTATCTCTCAGTCCGAAAAAGTGTATTTGCGAGTCGGCCTGGCTCGCCCTACAGCAGTCGGCAAATATGGCGAGGCGTGCTGGGCACAAGTTACCGGCGTGTACACCTTCCCTGACTACTTGAACGGCAGAATCTGGTCTGACTTCGACAACCGATAGGTCAGTGACGCTTTTGGTCAGTATCCTAGAAAAACCGCGCCTGCGCCGACTCGGCCCGCTCTGACTCGAACTCCATCCCCAAATGTTCGTATGCACCCCGAGTGGCCATCCGTCCCCGCTGCGTGCGCTCCAGAAACCCTAGCTGGAGCAGATAAGGCTCATAGACGTCCTCGATGGTGTCCGCGTCCTCGCTGATCGACGCCGCCAGCGTACCCAGCCCCACAGGCCCCCCGGCGAACTTCTCGACTATCGACGACAACACGCGCCGGTCGATGTCGTCCAGACCGATCCCGTCCACTTGAAGCCGATCGAGCGCCTCACGAGCTACGTCCGGCGTTATGACGTTGTCCGCCACGACTTGAGCATAGTCCCGTACACGCCTTAGCAGCCTGTTGGCGACCCGCGGTGTCCCCCGCGACCGTCGGGCAATCTCGGAAACCCCATCTTCGTCGGCCTCTATCTCCATGATCCTCGCGGAGCGCGAGACGATAGTACGCATCGCGTTGTCATCGTAGAAGTCGAGCCGGTGTACCTGCCCGAACCGGTCCCTCAGCGGCGCGCTGACCATCCCAAACCTCGTAGTCGCGCCGACCAGTGTGAATGGCCTGATAGTCAGATTCATAGAGCGCGCCTTCAGACCTTTGTCGATCACCCACGAGACGAAGCGGTCTTCCATCGCGGGGTACAACACCTCCTCGACGACGCGACTCAGTCTGTGGACCTCGTCGATGAACAGGATGTCGTTCTCTTGCAGCTGCGTCAGGATGGCCACCATATCTCCCGGACGCTCGATCGCCGGCCCGGACGTCGTCTTTACCCGCACCCCCATTTCGAAGCCAAGTATGTTGGCGAGCGTAGTCTTGCCCAGGCCAGGCGGCCCGTACAGCAGGCAGTGGTCCAGAGGCTCGGCACGCTGTAGCGCCGCCCTGATCGCGATGTCCAGATTCGACTTCAGCAGATCCTGACCAACGTAGTCGCGCAGCCTGCGAGGCCGCAGACTGCTGTCCAGGCTAAGATCATCGTCCTGGGCGCTGCCCGATACTATCCGCTGGCCCTGTGTCATCGCGCACCTGGTGAGGCCGTTTTGATACCGTCGAGTCTCGACTGCGAGAATGGTAGAATGTGACCGTCGCAAACATGTTATCAGACGCTGGCGGTTACGTCTGATTCTGGTTGGTATGGAGGGCAACCATGCCCAGCGAGAACAAGCAGGAATGGACAGAGTCCACCCTAGACCCTGTGCTGAAACGCTTTGGAGAGCGTCAGGACTCCTTCGAGACCGCTTCAGGCATTGCCGAAGACGTCCTGTACACTCCAGAAGACCGCGACGGCGCGGACTACTCTGACCACATTGGCTACCCTGGCGAGTACCCATACACCCGCGGTGTTCAGCCGACCATGTACCGTGGCCGACTGTGGACCATGCGCCAGTACGCGGGCCTGGCTTCTCCCGAAGAGTCCAACCGTCGCTACCGCTACCTGCTCGAACACGGTCAGACCGGACTAAGCGTAGCCTTCGATCTGCCAACACAGACAGGCTACGACTCAGATCACCCAATGGCCCAGGGCGAGATTGGACGCACCGGCGTCCCGATCAGCAGCCTCGCCGACATGGAGACCCTGTTCGACGGCATTCCGCTCGATCGCGTAAGCACCTCCATGACCATCAACGCGACGGCATCGATACTCCTCGCGCTCTACATCGCGGTGGCCAAGAAACAGGGCGCTGACCCCAGCGCGCTCAACGGCACTATCCAGAACGACATTCTCAAGGAGTA
>JAAXHZ010000171.1 GCA_012270625.1 Dehalococcoidia bacterium
CGGGCGCTTGGCAGACAGCAGCATCCGCGCCGCTTCTCTTATGTCATCGGGGTCTCCCGAAGACACGCGAGGCGTGACGGGAGTGTAGCTCATGAGGTCGTCTGGGAAGTCGCCCCTGAGAACGTCGGAAGGTATCTCCAGGAGTACCGGCCCTGGTCGGCCCATTCGGATCTGGCTGAACGCGCGCCGCATCATCTCGGGAATTCTTTCGATCAAGTTGATCTGATCGGACCACTTGGTCACTTCGGCATAGCTCTGGCTCGGGCTGAACGTCGGGTGGACCCCGGCTCTGGCCCTGGGCGCCGATGCGGGCAGCAGCAGGATTGGAACCGAGTCTGCGTATGCCTGTGCGACTCCGGCGAAGGCGTTCTCAGCGCCGGGACCCGCCTGCATCGAGAAGACTCCGACGCCGCGACCGTTAGTGACGCGGCTGTAGCCGTCGGCGAGGTTGACGCCAACGCGCTCCTGCCGGAAGATCATGGGCCTAACGCCGTGTACGGCTCCGGCCTCCTCCAGGGTATTCATGGGAATGACACCCATGAAGTCCACTCCCTCCTGCTTCAGGATTCTTGCTATGGCGTCTGCGCCCTTCATGGTTCGACCTCCGGCATTGCGTACTGTGTGATGGGTTGTGACATTGTGACACTCAATGGGCCTTCGCCTGGTCACAGGGTCGTGTGATACCTGTACGACGACGCTTAGAGAACCTGCCTCAGCCGCGGATCCAGCCGGTCCCGCATCCAGTCTCCTAGCAGTGTGAGCGCCACGACAACCAACGCGATGGCCAGTCCCGGAATGACGCTGGCCCACCAAGATGTAGCGATGTAGAGACGTCCGGCGGCCGTCATAGATCCCCAGGCCGGGCTGGGTGGCGGGACTCCAGCGCCGAGGAAGCTGAGCCCTGCCTCTGCCAGGATCAGCCCTCCGACCGATATGGTGGCCACTACCGCGACGGTGTTCGCCACGCCTGGGAAGATGTGTTTGATCAGAATGCGGAGCGTCGATGCTCCAGCCACCTTGGCCAGCTTGACGTAGTCCATCTCTCTCAACAGGAGGACTTCTCCTCTGACCTGTCTGGCGAAGCCACCCCAGGTCAGAAAGGCGAGGAGTCCCAGCAGCAGCGGAAGGCTGGAGCCATATATAAGGGTCAGAGCTAAGGCTATTAGGATGAACGGCAGTGAAAACTTGATATCGACTATCCTCATTATGGCCTCGTCGATCCAGCCTCCGAAGTAGCCTGAGATCAGCCCCATGGCCGTTCCGAAGAGGCCGCCGGTTACCAGGGCCACCCCGGCTACCAGCGCGGTTATACGGGCGCCGTATATGATGCGGCTGAGCATATCGCGGCCTAGGGCGTCGGTTCCCAGCACGTACTTCGTGGTGCCTCCGAAGAACAACGGAGGTACTAGCCTGTCCCCAAGCTCTACTTCATTCAGCCCGTAGGGCGCGACTAGGGGCGCCGCTACCGCGGCGATCGCGAACGGGACTAGGACGATGATCGAGGTGATCGGCCACCTGCGCAGTTCCAGCAGCCATCCGGTCCTCCAGCCGCGCTGCGTCAAGGACTTCATACCTTCCGTCATTCCAGCCTCTGCCATGTGTGGACCTCTTCTGCCGCACTCCTTAGATCATTCTAGCCTTATGCGCGGGTCGAGGAAGGCATAGAGCATGTCGGTGACGAATGCCGTGAACACGAATGCAAACGTCACCAGCAGGATCACGCCCTGGAGGATCGGGTAGTCGGAGTTGTTGACCGCCCAAATGGAGAGCAGGCCCAGGCCGGGCCACGCGAAGACCGTCTCGACCACTATGGTCCCAGTCACCAGGCCGGCGAGTGTCAGGCCGGCGTATGTGAGCGGAGCTATGAGGGCATTGCGAACTGCGTGCTTGAGTATGACAGTGTACTTGGAGAGTCCTTTTGCTCTGGCCAGCTTGATGTATTCCTCTTCCAGCACCTCGAGCATCGAAGACCGCATGAGCCTCAGCTGACCTCCAGCCGAGGCCCACCCCAGTGTTATCGCAGGGAGGACGAACGATCTCCAGCCATCTTCCTTCCGAGACGTTGGGAACCAGTCGGTCTTGAGATCGAACAGTCCGAAGCTTATATGGACGCCCACTGCGAATATGAATATCAGGACGATGCCTACCCAGAAGGAAGGAGCGGCGTGTCCGAACATGGCGAAGCTTCTGGAGAGGTAGTCCCAGACTCTTCCTCGTGTCATGGCTGAGAGGATGCCGAGGGGGATGCCGATGATGATAGAGAAGCCGAAGGCGACGACAGCCAACTGCGCACTGTTGGGTATCCTCTGCCACATGAGCTCGGTGACAGGACGACGCTGAAGTATCGACTCGCCCAAGTCACCTTTCATCAGCTTGCCGAGGTAGATTACGTACTGGACCACCAAGGGCTTGTCGAGTCCGAATTCGCGTCCCCAGGCGTCCCACTGTTCCTGACTAGTCTGGGTCTGATCCCCGAGCAGCAGCACCCTGGGGTCACCAGTCATGCGAGCAAGAACGAAAACCAAGAGTGTCACCGCCAGCAGCGTGGTGATGGTCGTTATTCCTCGCCGAATCAGGAACTGTCTCATTCGCGATAAATCCTGTCTGAGATGCGTCCTATGGCTTACACTGTTGGCGCCTGCAAGTGTAAAAGCTGTACTCGCGGGTATCCTCGATACGTGATCATGCGCGCGCCTATGGAGTGCCGCTGCGGACGACTTTCGTATCACAAGGAGTGGGACAGCCAACATGCATTGGGATGCGGCCCCCGCTCTCAGCGTCAACAGGTGAGGGAGGCTCTGCACAGAGCCCCCTCGAGTCTCAGTCGCTGATCTATCCAGTCCTATCTACCTAGGCTTCTGGACGTATTCCGTGGAGAATCGGTTGCCGGTTTGTCCGAGGCCCGTCGGCTGAGGCCATTCCGCGATCTTTTCGGAGTTCAAACCCATCGCGCCCCAGGTGCGCAGAACGGGGACGTAACCCTGATCTTTGGCCCACCAGTCGTACATCGCTATCCGGTTGTCGATCAGGCACTGCTCATCTTCGCAGTCTTCCATGGCTTTGGAGAGAGTCACGGCCTGCGGGATCTCCCATCCGTTGTTGAAGGCAGCCTCTGGATTTCGGCGTAAGGCCCACGTCTCCACCGTAGGGAAGACCTTTGATGGAGCGGACCCATTGGTAGCCAGCAGCCACCAGCCGTTCCTCTCCCTGTTGACCACCGATGGTCTGTATCCAGTGTATGAGAGCGTCTCTATCTTGACGTTGATGCCGATCTGGGCGAGCTGTGTAGCGACCGCCTCACCGATCTCCACGGCCTGTGGGTGGTGGCTGGTGGTGACTGCCATTTCAACATCGAAGCCGTCAGAGAAGCCCGCCTCAGCGAGTAGCCTCCTGGCCTCGTCGAGGTCATATCTGACTTCCCAGTCCAGTCCGCGCTCCTTTGCGATGGGGCCGAGCGTGTCGAGCGCCAATCCATACATGTATCCGGGTTTAAGAGGCATCCTCCCGAATCCGGCAAGGATGTTATCCAGGATGGACTGTCGGTCGAGGGCAAGCCCGATGGCATTACGCACCTTCCTGGCGCGCTCCCAATCTTCGGATTCGGGGTCGCAGCTCAGCACCCACGGCTTGGACGGGTCGTAGCCAGGTCGATCGGGCACGGGTTCTCCCGCCTTATCTCCGGTGGCGTATGGCACGCCCTGGGGGGCGAAACAGAACCGCCCCTGAGTGATTATCTCGGCGGTCCCGTCACCGGTGAGCTTGAGCACGTCGATGCCGGCGTCCCGGGCTCGGCCCACTTCGTTAGCCGGCAGTTCCGCCACGTCTATCTCGCCGGCCAAGAGGGCCGCGACCACCGTCGCCGCCTCCTTGATCTCCACGACGCGAACGTTTCTGTACTCCGGGACCTTGCGGTAGTGATCGACCCTGGCCTCAGTAAGTATCGAGTCGCCCGGACTCCAGCTTATGAGCTTGAAGGGGCCGGTGCCGCCGGTCAGGTTACGGTCTGCCTTCTGTTCGCCGAGGGTATCGAACTTCTTCTTGCTGAAGATCGTGAAGCTGCCGCCACCGCCGGGACCCTCGAACTTGTCAAGGTAGAACACGTTGGGCTCGGTCAGGTGGAACTCGACGGTGTCATCGTCGATGACCTTGGTCTCTTTCGTGTATGACCCACTGATGAAGATGTTGGAGTGTAGCGATCCCTCGCAGTGCTGGGAGTCCCAAGACCACTGCCAATCTTCGGCCGTCACTTCGCCCCAGCCGCCGTCGTATTCGACACCTCTCCTGATATTCCACGTGAGAACCGTCTGGTCTTCATTGTATGACCACGACTCGCCGAGTCCGATGAGGCTGATACCTGGGTCGTCAAACCCGCGATAGTAAACCGTGTCGAAGATGCTCCAACGGTGTAAGTTGTCCTGCGGATTGTAGGCGAACTTGCAGGGAATCATATTGGGGAATGCGATATCTGAGTCGGCAATACGGATCTCTCCGGCCGGGCCGGGCCCGGGTGGTGGAGGCGTCGGCGTCGCAATGACGACCTGCGTCTGAATGACGGGTTTTTCGACCTCTCTCACAATCTCCTTGGTCACCACGACCGTTTCACCTGGCACCTCGACCTCTTTCACAACCTCTTTTACGACGGTCTGCCCCGGTACTTCGACCTCTCTCACGACCTCCTTGGTCACCACGACCGTTTCACCTGGCACCTCGACCTCTTTCACAACCTCCTTTACGACAGTCTGTCCCGGTACTTCGACCGTCTTGATCACCTCCTTCTCCACCACCACAGTCTCCCCAGGGACTTCAACTACATCTCCGCGGCAAGCTCCAATGAGAACTAGAAGCGTTACTGCTGATACGGCGACAGCTAGCCAACGTATTGAAGTAGAAGTACGCATATCTATTTCTCCTTCAGCTCAAAACCTGCCCTAGAATCGAATAGCGGCAAAGGTAGCCCCCGCCATAGGGGAAACACCAATAGTGGAATGGCGCATTTATACCATGTCACCCATACTGGGTCAAACTATTTGTCAAACTTGATATTGAGGTTCAAGCATCATCTCAGAATAGCCTTAATGGGTAGGGACGCTTTATAATCCGTGCGATCATACTCAGTTAACTTTGATTCAGGAGCGGGCAATATGGCAGACGACACAATTCGCATCGGTTTCGTGGG
>JAAXHZ010000172.1 GCA_012270625.1 Dehalococcoidia bacterium
GGTGAGGGTGACCTAAGCTACTCCGTCTGTGTGATGGTCGATAATGAAAAGACCCTGTCCAGAAATGCCGGCCTGTTGAGGACGGTCAAGGTTAGGGATATGATCGGTGGAGAGAGGCCGTAGCAGGACGAACTGGGGGAGTCAGAGATGAATCGCGACAGTGCGGTAGAGGTCATCAGCAATTTGGACCGTCCCCTAGGTGAGCTACTGAACGAGGAGCTGCGCAACGCTGACGAGTTCTTAGCGGCGACCGCGTTCCTCAACAGCAACGGTTTGAATGTTGTCATGGCCCAGTTGGAGGAGATTCTGCGCAACGAGGGGCGCGTGTCCATCGTCCACGGGGCCGACTTTCGTATCACCGACCCTCGCGCAGTTCACACTCTCGTGGACATGAACCTGCAACACGGGAAGATGTCATACCGAGTCAACTTTGACTGGTCTCTCACTCACCGGCAGAGATTCCATCCCAAGCTGTACCTCTCGACCTCCGACTACAAGCGCTACTGCGTAATAGTCGGCTCGTCCAATCTGACGCTCGGCGGTCTGCGCAACAACACAGAGGTCAATGCTGTGATTCGCGGCGACGTGGCCGAGCCGTCAGTGCGAGAGTGCTTGAGCATATATCACGCCATCCTCGGCAGCCAATCGCTTATCGAGCCTGATGTAGAGTTTGCCGAGAAGTACGCTGTTCTACACGGACGCGCGCAAGATCTCGCACTCCACGATGAGCCCCCGACGGAGCTGGAGGCGCTGTATCGGGAACTGGACGCCTATAGAGTTCAGCCCCAGACCAGGAAGCCGTGTACTCAGGTCGAGTACGTCATGCAGGCGCTGGTGAATCTTACGGGCGACGACCAGCGATATGTCCATCTGGGCGATATCTACAATGAAGCTGAACGGATGGCTCGGAATGCAGGACAGAGCTATGACTGGGACACATTCCAGGACAGTGTGAGGGGCAGGATAAACGAACACGTCGTGGGGCGCGGCGGCCGAGACCTGTTCGAGCGACGCGGCGGATTGGGTGGAAGGTTCGGAGAGTATCGTCTATCCGACCAGGGTCAGACATATGGGGAGCGATTCGTCGATTAGCGGACAGACCTCCCGATCTCAGCCAGAGACCTCCCCACCTTAGCCAGCGCATCTTTGTAGCCAATTCTATATGCGCAGTAGGGACATTTGTGACGCCCCGCGCCTGACTGGTTCGCAGGAAGCCCAGCCATGATTCCGTCGAGTGGTTTGCGGGTGACAGCATTGTGCTGACCTGCGTGCTGCGCGCAGTCGTTCGACCCCACCATCACAGCTTACCCTGATTGGCGAGGCCGATAAACTCTTCGAGAACCAGGACGTTCACCATGTCTGCGTTCGTCAGGTGTGGACGCAGACCACCGCTCGTGTAGAAGTCCTTGTACTTCCATCCGCCGCCGCCCAGGACAAGATGGGCCTTGTAGTAGGTCTCATCATGCAGCAATAGGTCGGCCAGACATATGATCTCGAACGGAATCTTCTGCTCAGCAGTACCCTGAACCTGCTGCCACTTCAGCGATACCAGGTGGATGTGACCGTCTGCGTCCTCGACGTGAGTATCTATCCGGTGCTTGGTGACCCCAAAGCGCGTTCCGACTTCCACGTTGCGACGAACACGGTATCCACCTCTTTTGAGCGCTGGAACGACCATGTCCTCCATGACACGCCCTGTGCTGGTATCTCGTCTGGGCACTGATCAGTCCATCCCAGAAGTACCGAACGCAGTCTGAGTCGGGCCTGGAGTATCGAGCAACCTGCCCGTGTACTGGCCAGATGTCTCGGACTGAGCCAAGTAATCA
>JAAXHZ010000173.1 GCA_012270625.1 Dehalococcoidia bacterium
CTGCCCCAGGTCGGAACGAACATCCCTGTTTCGGTCGAATTGCAAGAACAGGAAATAGAGAACATCTGCTTCGTGCGCGAGGTCCAGCGCCACCCTGTAACCGAGGAGGTGATCCACGTCGACTTCCTGCGCGTTGACGTTACTAAGACCGTCAGCGCCGAGGTTCCCCTGACTCTGGTTGGGACATCGCCAGCCGTGTCGCAGATGGCCGGCACCCTGCTTCAGAACATCCAGACGCTGTCCATCGAGGCGCTGCCAATGGATATGCCCGCCGAGATTCCTGTTGACATCTCTGTGCTAATCGACTTCGACACAACGCTGCTGGTAGGAGATGTCGAAGTTCCTGACAACGTTACAGTGCTCAACGATCCCGAAGACACGATCGTGCGGGTCGCGCCGCCTAGGCTGGAAGTCGAGACCTTCGAAGGTGAAGAAGACGAAGAAGGAGTTGCGGCTGAGGGCGAAGAGGGTGACGGCGAGGCTGAAGAGACCGCCGGAGACGAGAGCTAAAGACAGCGACATCCTCCCTTCGGAAGTGAGCGCCGACTAGCTGACCCTGTATGGCGCAAGCGCCTCTTCGTTCAGACTGATACCGAAGCCGGGACGGTCCGGCGGGCTGACATGCCCGTCTTCGACCTCGAGCGTCTCGTCGAACATCCGCCCCCACATCGGATCGGTCGAGTTGCTATAGTACTCGACGGTCAAGCCGTTGGGAATGGCCGATACCAAGTGTACGTGAACGTCCTGGTTGCCGTGCGGCGCGATCTGTAGGTCATGCGCCTGCGCGAGCGCGGCGACCTTCATGAACTCTGTCACACCTCCCATTATCAGCCCGTCAGGCTGGAGGATGTCGCAGCACCGCCCTTCGATTAGCTCTCTGAACCCGTAGCGCGTGTACTCGTTCTCACCCGTAGCCACTGGAATAGTCGTGGATTGGCTGACCAGCCTATGCCCCTCGTAGTCATCTGGATTCACAGGCTCCTCGAACCAGAACACGTCATACGGCTCCATCTTGCGGGCGATCTCCTGCGCCTGGTAGTGTCGATAGGCGCAGTTGGCATCCACCATCAGCCTGACGTCAGGCCCAACCACCTCGCGTACCACTCGAACCCGCTCGACGTCTTCGTTGATCCGCGCGCCGCCGATCTTCATCTTCACCGCCCGCGCGCCCATCTCCAATGCGATCGCCATCTCCTCGGCAAGCTCTCCCAGTCCCTTGCCCTCCTCGTAGTAACCGCCCGCGATATACACAGGCACCCTATTGGTGAACCCCCCTAGCAGCTTGTACACAGGCAGGCCGGTAGCCTTGCCCTTGAGGTCCCAGAGCGCGATGTCTATGCCGCTGATGACCCGGGTCGTGATGCCGCGTCGGCCCACCAGTTTCGGCTGCCACAGGTCATCCCAGATTTTTTCCGTATCGAACGGGTCCTGACCGACTACCACTTGAGCGAAGTGGTCGAGAATCGTCTTCCCGATCTCCTCGGCGCCCTGTACCCCACCAGCCAGGCCCACGCCGGTCACTCCCTCGTTGGTCTCCACCTTAACGACGTTCAGGCCCGAAGTCGGATACACGTACATCCCATTTCGGATCGGCTTGTCCCGCTTCCAGCGATAGGTCTCCATATTGAGGGATGTGATCTTCATGATGACTCCATCTCCTGTGTCACTGCTCATCGAGCTCACTTCGCTCTCTCAGGCATCAGTCAGTCCTTCTCATACACAGCTCCGCTAGTTACCGTGAGGACTCGACACCGCGTTCCACGAGAGAGTTCGGGGCGGAGTATAGCACAGCGCCCAGGCGTGAAACGCTCACACCGCGTTTGACACGCTTGCACGCCATACCTATGATTGCGCCATTCTACCGAGCCGCCGGTTCGGATGCTTGAGGGTCTGACCAATGATCGGCTACCGCTACTCTCGCTGGGACGGTACCCAGCACCCCTTCGACCTCGACGAGGACGACATCCTCAACGCCCTTTCCGAAGACATCATGAATCACGGCGACGTCAATCGCGCTATGCGCAATCTCTTGAGAAGCGGAATGTCCGGCGATCAGGGCCAGCAGATTACTGGGCTGCGCGAGCTTCGAGAGAGGCTGCGCCAGATGCAGCAGCAGAAGCTGCAGCAGTACAACCTCGAGTCGGCGATGGACGACATCGAGGAGAGGCTGCAAGACGTTCTCGATACTGAGCGCGGCGGCATCGATCGCAGGCTGTCAGAGGCGCGAGAGGAATACGAGAGCGCCGGCGACATCAGGGACGCTCTCCAACCTGCTATGGACCTGCTGGAGCGACGCGCCTCGCAAAACCTTGAGAAGCTGGACCAACTGCCGGACAGCCCCGCCGGACAGATGCGAGAGCTGTCCGACTATGACTTTATAGACCCGGAGGCGCGAGAGAAGTTCGAAGAGCTTATGGACATGCTCCGTCAGCAGATGATGCAGAACTTCTTCCAGGGGATGAGGGACTCGATAGAGAACATGTCCCCAGAGGACATGCAGCGAATGCAGGAGATGATCCAAGCGCTCAACCAGATGCTGCATGACCGCGCCATGGGCGAAGACCCCGACTTTGAAGGATTCATGGAGCAGTATGGCCAATTTTTCGATCCAGATAGACCGGTAAGCCTCGACGAATTGATAGAGCGCCTCCAGCAGCAGATGGCGTCGATGCAGTCTTTGATGGACTCCATGCCACAGCAGATGCGGGACGAGCTCATGGACTTGCTCCAGTCCTCCATGGACCCTTCAATGATGGGAGACCTCTCGGAGTTGGCGTCTCTCATGTACGACATGTTCCCGTTCGACGACATGGCGAACGAGTACCCGTTCATGGGCGATGAATCGGTCACGCTCGAACAGGCAATGAGACTAATGGAACAGCTGCAGGACATGGACCGGCTGGACGAACAGTTCGAGTCGATAACCCGCCAGGGCAACGTCGAAGACGTCGATCTGAACAAGGTCGAGGAGCACTTGGGCGAAGAAGCCAGACGCGAAATGGAACAGCTTCAGCAGTTGGTCCAGCAGCTGGAAGAGGCAGGCTATCTGAGACGCAAGGGCGACCGGCTCGAAATAACCGCGCGAGGAATGCGGAAGCTGGCCCAGAACGCGCTCCGCGAAGTGTTCTCAGAGATAAACAAGGACCGGCTGGGCAGGCACGAGGTGTTCACCCGAGGCGACGGCGGCGAGTTTACCGGCGAGACCCGTCAGTACCAGTTCGGAGACCCATTCGACATCGACCTGCACAGAACTCTGTTCAATTCAGTGCTGCGAGGCGGGCCGTCTGTTCCCGTCAGCGTCTCGGTGGACGACATGGAGATCCGTCACACCGAACATTTGACGCAGACCGCGACTGTCCTGCTGCTGGACCAGAGCAAGTCCATGGGAATGTTCGGATACTGGGGTCCCGCCAAGAAGGTCGCGATGGCTCTCTACTGGCTTATCCACTCCCAGTTCCCTAGGGACTACTTCTATCTCGTGGGATTCTCCGACTACGCGATGGAGTTCAAAGAAGAAGACCTTCCCGAGATTACGTGGAACTATTGGAACTCAGGCACCAATATGCAGCACGGTCTGATGCTGGCGAGGAGGCTCCTGTCGCGTCAGAAAGTCGCGAACAAGCACGTAATCATGGTAACGGACGGCGAGCCTACCACCCACCTCGAAGAGGGCCACGCATACTTCAGCTACCCTCCTAGCTACCGAACGATCGAGGAGACGCTGAAGGAAGTCAAACGCTGCACGCAGGACGGTATCACCATCAACACGTTCATGCTCGAAGCCAACTACTACCTGATGGACTTCATAGACCGTTTGACGAAGGTGAACAACGGCAGGGCCTTCTACAGCACTCCCAACCAGCTGGGCGAGTACGTGATGGTGGACTACCTGCGATCCAGGAAGCGCCGCATCTCCTGACCTTACGCTCCCTCTCCCTCAGGGAGAGGGCTGGGGTGAGG
>JAAXHZ010000174.1 GCA_012270625.1 Dehalococcoidia bacterium
TGAGACCCTCCCCTGACCACCCCAATAGCGCACGACTCGCTGCCTACGACGCCAGCTGAAGTATGCGAAGACTCGGATAGCTCGTCAAAGCGTCGATTCAATGAATCGGCCTAGAACGTGCCAGTCTGCCTGTTCTCCAAGAGACGGGAATACTGTGGAGTTCGCTGGGTAAGAGATCTCCGTCGGATTCGGATGAGAACTCAGAATTGGGAAAGGAGTGGTGGGCGGTACTGGATTTGAACCAGTGACCTCTGCGATGTCAACGCAGCGCTCTAGGCCTCTGAGCTAACCGCCCGCATGGTACTTTGACAGGTCTCAAGTCTAGCAAGCACACCAAAACGGGTCAAGAAAGACGGCCCGTAAGTCGAACAGTCGCATATACGGAACTGATACAGGCTCCTAGATCCGGCAATGGGGGAGAAAGGTCAGGGGCGGACTCGATTGCGAGTCTGCCCCTTGATCTTCTATCCGATGGTTCCTGGGTGGGTGTCAGCCCTGCTGTCGTGGGCTAGTCGTCATCGTCCGACGGGATCTCTACCGCGAACTCGTCAATGACGATGGGCTCAGGCTCTATGCGCTCGTCGCCGAAGTCAGGCTCAAATCCTGGTTCGTGTGTCATCAGCACCGGCTCCTGTTGAGCGGCGCCGGTTGTCATGATGCCCATTCCCCTGGTAGGAGCGTTGGCTTCCTCGATGCTGAGTCCGCTCACTCCTTCTTCGGTCAGGTTGAGCCTTGCCGGGATGAGCCGTCCGATGATGACGTTTTCCTTCAGGCCGCGCAGGTGATCGACCTGGCCGTTGACGGCTGACTCGGTCAGCACCCTGGTGGTCTCCTGGAAGGAGGCCGAGGCGAGGAAGCTGTCCATGTTGAGAGACGCCCTGGTGATGCCGAGCAGGACCGGCGTGGCCGTCGCAGGCTCTCCGCCTTCGGCGAGCACCTCCGCGTTGACCTCCTCGTACTGCTGCCGGTCCACGTATTCGCCCGGAAGGAGATCCGTGTCTCC
>JAAXHZ010000175.1 GCA_012270625.1 Dehalococcoidia bacterium
GACATGGACTTCCAGGACGACCGGCGTGAGGAGGTAATCAACTACGTCGTCTCCAAGTACGGACGGGAGCACGTGGCCCACATAATCACTTTCGGCACCCTGGGCGCGCGGGCAGCTATCAGGGACGTCGGACGTGCGCTCGCCATGCCGTACGGAGACGTGGATCGTGTGGCCCGCATGATACCGACACGACTTGGGATCACTCTCGAAGATGCCAAGTCCGAGCCGGGCTCGGAGCTTGGAGAGGCTGTCGATGTCGATGAGTCTATCCGCAAACTCGTTGAGATTGCTCAGGGACTTGAAGGCGTAACCCGCCATTCGAGCACACACGCGGCGGGTGTCGTCATCTCCGAGCAGCCACTCGACGAGGTGGTCCCGCTCCAACGTCCTCAGAAGTCGGACGGCAGCGGTTCGGTTGCGACTACGACCCAGTACGCGATGGACCCCGTTGCAGCGCTTGGCCTGTTGAAGATGGACTTCCTCGGACTCGTCAACTTGACGGTGCTCGCGAAAGCGCGCGACCTCATTGCCAAACACCGGAACATCCACTTTGACCTGATGGAGATCCCCCTTGACGACATCAAGGCGTTCGACCTTCTCTCCCGTGGTGAGACCGTCGGCGTATTCCAGCTGGAAGGCAGCGGAATGACCCGCTACATCAAGGATCTGAAGCCAACGACGTTGAGCGACGTCGCCGCGATGATTGCCCTCTACCGTCCCGGGCCTATGGAGCATATCTCGACCTTCATCGACGCCAAGCACGGCAGAACTCCGGTGTCATACCTGCACTCCGATCTTGAGGACATTCTCGAAGAGACCTACGGCGTGATCGTCTATCAGGACCAGGTGCTCCACATCGCGCAGAAATTTGCCGGTTATACCCTTGGCGAAGCCGACATCGTCCGGAAGGCGATGGGCAAGAAGATCCCTGAGATAATGGCCGAGGAGAGGGAGAAATTCCTGGCAGGCGCCAATCGCCAGGGCTTCTCACCGGAGCTTTCTGAGCAGGTCTTCTCGTTAGTAGAGCCGTTCGCCGGATATGCGTTCAACAAGGCTCACTCGGTCAGCTATGGCCTGATCTCCTACTGGACCGCGTACCTCAAGGCGAACTACACGCCAGAGTACATGGTCGCCCTACTGAACTCTTACGTGGGTCACACCGACCGCATTACTTCCGCAATAGCGGAGTGTCAGCGACTCAAGATACCGGTACTGCCTCCGAGCATTATGAAGGGCCATACGGACTTCACCCTTGAGAAGCAGCAGGACGGGGCCGTCGGCATCCGATTCGGCATGGGCGCTGTGAAGAACGTCGGCACCGCCTCGGTTGACGCTGTCGTCAAGTCTAGGGAGCGTCTTGGCGGATTTGGATCGATAGAAGAGATGTGTAGAGAGTCGGAGATGGCAGGCGTCAACCGGAAGACGCTCGAGTGTCTGATCAAGGTGGGCGCGTTCGACGACTTCGGAGATCGGGCGGCGCTTCTCGAATCGACGGACAGAATAATATCTCTGGCCCAGAGTGAGGCCAGGCTCCGCGACTCTAACCAGTCCACGATGTTCGACCTCTTTGGCGAGTCGGTATCGGCCCCTCTCACCACAATCTCTCTGCCCGCGACACGCTCGAACGATCGCGAGCGAGAGGAGTGGGAGCGTGAGCTGCTCGGCGTATCGCTCTCAAGCATAAGTGTGCTCTCCTCGATTCTGAGTATGGCCGACTCTGAGCACATCGTCTTCAGGGGAGATATAGAGCAGGGCCTGGCGGGACAGAAGGTCTCCGTGGTCGGACAGATTGCCTCAGTGACCCAGAGATTCACCAGGAAAAACAAGCCTTTTATAATCGTCGGCCTCGCCCTCATGGATGGCCAGATCGAGGTCTTCGTCTGGGAAGAGCAGATGCAAGACTCCGAAGGCATCTGGGAGGTGGGACAGACCGTAGCCGTGGCCGGAAGTGTCCGGGTGCGCGACGATCAGATCAGCATTAGCTGCACCAACGCAAGCCCGTTCACACCAGAGGAGATCGACGACACCACAGTCTCCCTGGCGGAGACCGAGCAGTCGTATGAAGCCGTCTCTGAGTCGCACGGCGCCGACCCAGCGCCCAGCGAACGCGAGGTCAATGAGAAGAAGGTACAGAAAGAGAGCATGACTAACGACAGGACCAATGGCGCAGCATCCCAGTCTCATTCGACCAACGGAGGCTCTCCGGGTCTTGCCCACTCCAGGCCGGTTGTGCCCAATCAGCTCAGCCTGAAGATTCGGGAAACTGACGATCCCGTCAACGACCAGATGGTCTTGGACGACGTGAAAAGGCTGCTTCTTGAGTACTCCGGCACCGACCAGGTCATGCTGGAGATCGTCGCTCAGGGCCATATCTACCGGATGGAGTGGTCCGCGGTCCAGGTGAACGCCTGCGATGAGCTGAGAGACCGTCTTCAGGGTGTGTTGGCCGGATCGGGCTCGGCCGCCATTCAGTCGGCTATTGTGTGAACGGGAGTGGCTCTCTAAAGCAGCCTCAGGTTCCCGCTCTCCATGTCCAGCAGCCATCGCTTGAGGTCAAGCCTCTCGCTCCCGCTGCCGAATCCTCGCAAGCTGCCGTCGCTTCCGACTACCCGGTGGCAGGGCACGATTAGCGGGATCCGGTTTCTTGCCATTGTCTGTCCCGCTGCGCGCGGCGCTTTTGGACGACCGGCCTGCCGCGCCAGCCACCCATAGGTGCGGGTCTCGCCTCTCGGGATCGACCGACAGGCATTCCATGCTCTGACGTAGAACTCGGTTGCGTCGCCAACGTCAAGACCGACGTTCACGAAATCGACTTCACTGCCCTCCAAGTATGCAACTAATCTGTCGGGAGTATCACCCAGCATCGTCCGGTTCCGCGCTGCGCCGATCATCTCCGCCCCCAAGCTAAGGAGACTCTCATCCTGGGTTTCGCAGGGTAGGGTGCTCCGTCGTATGCCGGAATCCGACGCCAGCAGTCCCACCCATCCCTGTGCGGTCTCGAATACGTCGTAGTACCTTGCGCTCATTCGGTTTGTGCCTGCGCGCTGGCTGTGAATCGTCCGAATATCCGACGCGCCAAGCTGAACCGGATCGACCTCCACGCCTCCATGACCGCTGCCTGCCTCTCTTCATCTTCATCCGCGGACCCGTAACGCACGGCGGCGTATGCCCATGCGATCAGCGAGGCTCCGCTTTGCACACTCGGTACGAGGTGACCGACGTGCGCGGCGTACTCCATCGGAGTCTGGTTGGCCCTTCTGCCTATGCCGCCCAGCCAGCCGAGCCTGGTGAGCTTCGCGTACAGTTTTGCCTCTGGCCCCAGCGATCCCAGTCCGAAGTTCCATGCCAGGTGTCCCAGCAGCCAAAGTGCGAAGAGAGATGCGACAGCGATCAGCGTCCATACAGCATAGTCGCCGTACTCTTCAGCCAGCATACCGGCTGTGGTGCCACCGCCTTCAGCCTCTTCGAACAGCCCCTCTATGAATGGGTCCGACTCCATCTCGCCCAGCAGCGCTTCGGGATCATCCTCGATCGGATCGGTTACTCCACCTAAGAATCGGGGCGCTATGGGACTGCGGTCGTGAGTTGGCCAGTTCGGTGTCGGCTCGAAGTCGATCCAGCCGTATCCGGGGAAATAGACCTGCACCCAGCCGTGGCTGTCGGAGTCTCTGATGACTCGTTGGCCGTCTTCATTCAGCACACCCGGGGCGTAACCCGCTGCCATTCTGGCCGGAACACCCACCGACCGGAGCATCACCGCCATCGAGGAGCCAAAGTAGTCGGAGTACCCGACCTTGGAATCGAACAGGAACCAATCGACGCCGTCAGCCTCGATTGGTGGAGCTTCGATGTCCAGTGAGTAGGTGAACTCAGGACCGCGAAGATAGCTCTGAATGTCCAGCGCCTTGTCCAGGGGGTTGTCGGATCCGGCTGTCAATCGTTCTGCTAACTCTCTTACGCGGTTCGGCAGCGAAGCCGGGAGTTGCAGGTAGTGGTCTGTGAGGAAGCGGTCGTACTCGGCACTCGCCCCTCGAAGGTCGTCGTCGGTGGCCACCGAAACCAGCGACGACATACGGTACGCTTCGTTCTCCTCGGTACTCTCCTTGAATCGCCAGGAGACCAGATCAGGCGTGGTGGGCGCCTTTCGCTGGACGACCACCCACTCGGCGTCTCCAGAGTCGTCGGTGAGCACTTCGATCAGGAGAACGTCGTCAGGAACTAGCTGCGAGGCCAGAGTCTGTACACCCTGCTGTGTCATGCCGACCGAGTCGGTTCTCAGTATCTCAGCCAGCTCCCTGATGTCAGCCGGCATAGTTTCATCTAGCGAATCATCTTCGAGGTGAATGAAGAACTTCATAGGCTCGAGCGATTCGGCTGCACCCTCGCGGCTTACCCAGTCGTATACACCTCCGGTCAGGAACCTATCCGAAGAGAATCCGAGTTGCAGAATCTGAGACTTTGGAATCCGTTTGAGCATGTCGCCTTGAGGCGGAGGAAGTGTGTCAGGTCCTATATCGAGAGGCTCGGAGGCGGTGGCCACCCAGCCCTTGGACGTGTACTGATTGTACGTTTGTGACAGCCAGTACGAGGGGTAGTCCGTCGTGGCCCAGCCGACTGCTTCCCCTCCAAAGGATATCTTCCCGATGAAGGGCAGCCACCTGCCGAACAGCCGACCGGGCTGATCCTTTTTGGATGGCAGCGCCGCAAACAGTCTGGCAAAGAAGTCTTCCGCCGTGGCCACCGGGGTTCGTCCGATGTTCCAAACTTGGGCTGCCCTGCTGTTCGTGTAGGCGTTCATTGGCAATGCAACCGCTAGTATCAGCACGACAATGCTGAACCATACCGTAGCGTGCAGAGTCAGCCATCCCGCGCTGGGTGTGAACTGGATGTTCAGGCGTCTCCATCGTTCATGGTTCTGGATAATGCTCATCCTGACGACCAGCACCATCGCCAGGAACACGAAAATGAAGAATCGGGCGGCGAACGTGTCAGGCAGGAAACTCAGGTTCGTCAAGATCGCCATGCCGAGCAGCAGCACGGCGATCCATACGTTGCTCCACCTGAATATGAACCATGAGCTGAGGAATCCCGCGATCCAGCCAAGTGCAAGAAGCATAATCAGGAAAGGCAGCAGATCTGTGCTTATTCCCCCAGTCGTCGCGGCTTCCCACCACACGTCGAGCCGTCCGTAGGTCTCAGCGAGTCGTTCCAGTGAAGAGTCGCCTTCTACCGTGCGAGATGCCTGCCACACAATCCCAAGCACGCCTATGGCAAGTCCGACCGGTATCAGTATGAACCAGGGTAATCTGACCTTCGCCAGTGCGAGTCCGAGGATTGCGGACGACAGCAGGATTGCTGTCAAGCCCTCGGACTCAACCCAGCCTGCCGAGTTGATCGAGTCCGCCACGACGAGAAGCGTGATGAGCAGGATTGCGAGCGTGGCCCAACCCTGGCTTGGTGAGTACCTGACTAGCCAGGAAACGATGGGGTGATGCCTACGCTCCGATGGGCTGCCGTGTCTGCCCAGGAGTACGCCAATGCTGGGCGTGGTCAATCTGCCGCCTCCGCCATTTCGGTGGATCTGTCAGCTGTGTATGGACGTGATAGAGCAACTGGGATGTTATCTCCCATTCTGACTACAAAGGGTGCAATCCCAGAGTCGTACAACGCGGGTGTGACAGCCATAGTCTCGAACAGCCCTCCAAAAGACTGGCCGTCAATGAGAACTACAGCTATTCTCAATCGCCTGCGCACCAGCTCCCTGATGGCGACGGTCCAGTCCTCACGGTGCGAAGACGTCAGGATAATGATCGAGCTGTGTGTTCCCCAGAGCTGCTCCTCCCTGGACAGGGCTTCCGCGAGCGATACGCTGCCCTCGGCCTTGCTCATGGCCAGATGCTCCATGATCCGCTCGAATTGCGCTTCGCCTGTATCTGCGGGCAGCATGTATCTCTCGTCACCGTAAGCGAGCAGGCCGACAGGCAGTTGCGACTGGATGTACTTCTGCGCCAGCGACGCCGCTATCGAGACCGAGTACTCATCGGTACTCTCGTCCAGCTCGCCTGCCTGCACCTCACGATGAAGGTCCACCAGCACCCATACGTCACTCGCCATACCCAGCTCGAACTCTTTGGACATGAGTCGCCCCGTCCGTGCCGTGCTCTGCCAGTGGATTCTGCTGAGGCTGTCGCCGAACGCGTACTCTCGTACGCTGGCGGCATGTGGCGTGAGATCATGGGACCTGCGGCGCGCCGAGCTGTCCCCACTCAGGTAGCCGGGCGGCATGTCGAAGTCTGCGAGATTGTGAACTCTCGGATAGACGATCAGCTCATCTTGGTCGCCAAAGTCCCTGTCGCGTCTGAAGAGTCCAAAGGCGTCGGTGTTGGAAACGCGGACCGGCCCCAGCTTGTACACTCCGCGTTTTCGGGCTGGGGCAAGAGTGCGCCATGATCTAAAACCTCTTGTTGGAAGGCTCAGCACCCGTCCGTTCGAGTAGCCGGGCATGTCTGTCACGTCTTCGACTTCGAGAGTAGATTTCGGCCACGAGCTCCTGTTCCGGACGGTTATCCGCTCTTCTATGTCGTCGCCTACTCTGGCCCTCTTGGTCCGTCTGTCAACGCTCACCTCGAGGCCGAGCAAGCTTAGCCAGTTCCATAGAAATGCCAGCACGGCAACCAGGCCGAGAATGTAGATCAGGCGGTAAAAGAGCCCAAACCCGGTTGCCATACCGGTGAACAGGGTGATTGCTATTAGCCCCAGAACGAGGAACAGCCGTGTCTGAACAGAGAACTTCAAAGGTGGACCGTACTATACTGCCGCGCCCGCTCGAGCGCCGCCACCGGGCACTGCGGTCTCTTCAAGAAGCTGTTCCACGATCTCATAGCTGCCGACGCCTCTCATGCGCGCTCCCGCGGAAACTATCATACGATGGCTGAGCATGGGCACGGCCAACTCCTTCACGTCGTCGGGAAGGACGTAGTCCCTTCCCCGTATCAGGGCGATCGCCTGACCGCCTCTGAACAGCGCGAGCGATGCCCGCGGAGACGCTCCGAGAGCGACGTCTTGATGAGTCCTGGTCGCCTCGACCAGATTGACTATGTACCGCTTCACCAGATCATCGACGTATATCTCACGCAGTTTTCTCTGAAGATTTATGATCTCGTCGGCCTCTGCTACCGGTCTGAGCGTATCGATCGGGTGGGCGGTCTGCTGGCGATCGACGATCTCCANNCTGGGCAGCCTGTGGGTGATGCCTTCGACCGTTACCTGTCGCTCATCCATCGCCTCGAGCATGGCCGACTGTGTCTTCGGCGTAGCCCTGTTTACCTCGTCAGCAAGCACTAGCTGAGAGATGATCGGACCCGCGCGAAACTCGAACTCGCCGCTCTGCTGATTGTAGATCGACACTCCGGTCACGTCTGTGGGTAGAAGGTCGGGTGTGAACTGGATGCGCTTGAATGTGCCTCCCACCGATCGAGCGATGCTCCGGGCCAGCATGGTCTTGCCCACTCCGGGAACGTCCTCGATGAGCGCGTGCCCTTGGCACATCAGCGCTACCACTCCAAGCTCGACAGCCGTGCTTTTGCCGACAATCACTCGCTCAACGTTGTCGATGATCCGCTGAGCCAGATCTCTCTCACTGTCGAATTCCTGCAAGTGACTCTCCTATTATCGTCAACATGTTAAATGCGTACATAACGATTATACAAAAACATTCAGCCGAACGCGCTGGCCCTATTTCTCTCTAAGCCTCACAGCCAGACAGAGGAGAAACCCGTTGACTTAAAGAGGTCTCAAGTGTAGCATCATCCACAGCTTTCTCTGAGTGTTGTCCTTGAGCACTTTGCTTGTGGGCAGCCTGCCTTGCGCTATCGAGATGACCTGGGGAGAGATAAATGGGGCTCAGCATTGAACGAAGCGATGGAATACTGATCGCTATGGCAGAAGGCCGTGTGGACGGCACCAATGCCCAGGAGTTTCAGGGAGCTCTGACAGATGCGATCGACCCTGCGGATCGCGCTGTGATTCTGGACCTTGGCCAAATCACATACATCAGCAGCGCTGGACTCCGTGTTATCTTGCTGACTGCCAGGGCCCTCAAGAGGCAGGATGCAGAATTGGCTGTATGCTCGCTCTCGGCAGCGATCCGCGAGGTGTTTGAAATCAGCGGATTCGACAAGATAATTCCTGTCCGTGAGTCTCGCCCCGACGCAATTGCCAGCTTCAAAGCTTGATGGTCAGCGGGCAGCCCTACGGTCGTTTCAACAGACCTTCTCAATAGTGCGCCTGTGAGATGATGATGACGGCATCGCACCGCAAATACAAGATATTGGTAGTTGACGACGAACCGGATCTGGAGCCTCTCCTTCTTCAACGTATGCGTCGCCCTATTCGGAGGGGGCGTTACGAGTTTGTCTTTGCGGGCAATGGACTGGAGGCTCTCCATAAGCTCGACCAGGACGAGGACATCGACATGGTCCTCTCCGATATCAACATGCCGCAGATGGACGGTCTCACTCTTCTTGACCAGATCCCGGATGTCAACCCTAACATCCGATCCGTCATCATCTCGGCATATGGTGACATGAAAAACATCCGGACCGCCATGAATCGGGGCGCGTTCGACTTCGTCACAAAGCCAATCGACTTCAAAGACCTGCAAGTCACGATCGATCGCACGCTGGATCACGTCGAGGAGCTGAGAGATGCTCTGATGGCGCGTGACAAATTGGTGACGTTGCAGAACGAGCTGGACGTCGCGAGCAATATCCAGCAGTCTATACTCCCCACTGAGCTTCCTGACGAGCATGACTATCAGATGTTCGGAAGCATGAAGAGCGCCCGCAACGTGGGGGGAGATTTCTTCGACGTGGTGTACCTGCCGGACAGGCGCGTCGGCCTCGCGATCGCGGATGTCTCAGACAAGGGTGTGCCCGCCGCGCTGTTCATGATGTCCACTCGCACTCTGTTGAAGGGAGCGGCGATCGGCGCAATGGATCCAGGCGCTGTAATGGAGACCGTGAACCAGCTGCTTTGCGAGGATAACGAAGCATCGATGTTCGTTACTCTCCTTTACGGAGTTTACGACCCTGAGACCGGACGATTGACTTACGCCAACGGTGGTCATAATCCGCCACTCATCGTCCACACCGACAATACCTCGACTCTGCTTCCACCTACCGATGGCTTGGCGCTTGGACTACTCCCTGACTACGAGTATCAGCAGAACACGGTGACAGTCGCACCAGGCGAGACTCTCGTGCTCTACACAGACGGGGTGACCGAGGCCATGAACGGGGATGAAGAGGAGTTTGGAGTGGGGCGTCTGCAGAAAGTGTTCGAACAGTCTCATCCTCGCGAGGCTCATGCTATTACGCAGTTGATTTTCAACGCAGTTGACGAATTTGCCGGCGATACTCCGCAGTCTGACGACGTCACCTGCCTGACTCTCTGTCGAGGCTGACCCTTGGCGGCTAAGCTGACTCTCAAGGTCAAGAACAATCGAGAAGAGCTTGATCGGATTGTGGCCTCTGTCGAAGAAATAGCTAGTCAGGATGGCTGGTCCGAGGATCTTTTGTTCAAAATCAACCTGGTGCTGGAAGAGGTTGGTATGAACATCATTGACTACGCATTCGATGGCGGCAACCACGAGTTTGACATTGTCGTGACGTCGGATGCACAGTCCGTCACAATCGAGGCTATCGACAGCGGCCGCCCATACGACCCGCTTACTGAAACTCCACCGCCCAATCTCGACGCGCCGATTGAGTGTCGCCCCGTGGGCGGCCTCGGCGTTCACTTGGTACGCACCTTGATGGACCGGTCAGACTATCGGCGGGCCGATGGCAGGAACCGTTTGACCCTGGTCAAGTACAGAGAAGACCCCGCACTGCCCTGAATGAATTCGTCTCGCCCCCAACGGACACTCCGCATGCTCACGATCGGACTAGGGGGACTAATAATCCTGCTAGTTGCGGTAGTTTCGTTCGTTGTCATCATAATTATCGGTGTCCCGTGGATCAGTGACGATCAAGTCGTCGCGGAACCGGCAGAACTCGTAGTCGATGCTGTTGAAGAAACCCCAGGGGTTTCAGATACTCACGTCGTCTTCGGACAGTCCGCAGCCCTCAGTGGTCCAGCAAGAGACCTGGGCCTTAACATGCGGCGCGGCATCGAGGCAGCTTTCTTCGAAGCGAATTCGAATGGTGGGGTTCATGGCCGCCAATTTACGTTGATCTCTAGGGACGACGCTTACGAGCCTGGCATCGCTATCACAAACACGTCTGACCTGATTGAAGAGCAACAAGTCTTCGCGCTTATCGGGGCAGTTGGCACTCCCACCTCTCGCTCAGCTGTGCCTATCGCTGCTGAGGCCGGAGTCCCGTATATCGCACCGTTTACCGGCGCCGACTTTCTGCGAGATACCTCAAGACTGAACACAGTCATAAACTTGAGGGCGAGCTATAACCAAGAGGCTGAGGAGATGGTCGAGCGTCTCACCAAGGACCGTGGTGTCACGCGAATTGCCCTGCTGTACCAGGATGACTCGTTTGGTCGGGCCGGCTTCCGTGGCGTAACCGCGGCGTTGGACCGCAGGGGAATGCGCCTGGTCTCAACAGGCGTCTATCCCCGCAACACGACGGCAGTCAAGACCGCCCTTTTGGATATCTGGGAGGGCCGTCCCGAAGCGGTCATTCTCATTGGAGCTTATGAGCCTATCGCCACAATGGTATCTTGGGCAAAAAGGCTTGAGCTGGAGAGTGTGTTCATGACGCTGTCATTCGTGGGGGGTATCGAGCTTGCCCAAGAATTGGGTCCCTATGGCTCAGGGGTGTACGTCACTCAGGTAGTGCCCTCGCCGAAAGACGACGCCATACCCGTAGTCTCGGCATATCTGAGCGCAATGTCGATCTACGACCCCAACGCAACACCAGACTTCGTTTCTCTTGAAGGATATCTGGCTGGACGATTGGCCATAGCCGGTGTTCATAGCTGCGGAAAGGATGTGGACCGGGACTGTTTCTTTGAAGGCATACGAGGATCGAGCAGCATCGATATTGACGGCTTCGAACTGATTTACGGCGCCGACGATAACCAGGGATCCGATGCCATTTTTCTCAGCGTAATCGGTAGTGATGGCCAATACCACTCCGTAGATTCCCTGAAGGACCCAGTGCCGTGAGTGAACGATCGAACGACCTCATTCGCAGCGATGATACCCACTCAAGACCGGGGGGCACAGTTGACAATGAAGCTGAGCCCAGCGTCGGACCGGGCCA
>JAAXHZ010000176.1 GCA_012270625.1 Dehalococcoidia bacterium
AGGTGTCCCGGCAGCATCAGCGTCGCGGCCCGGAGTCCGTCCCTGTACTCGATGAGGAAGACCTTCGGGTTGGAACAAGCCATTTCCATGGGGTCGGGACTTCTGGACTCGACGCGCGATTCAGCGGCGTCGGCGAGCTCTCTCGACCACAGACCCGCCTCGGCGGCCTGCCAGACCGCGTCTCCTTCGAGACACTGGACGGCAGCCACTCCCGTCTCGAATCCGGCCCGCCTCTCGACAAAGCACTGGAGAAGCTCCAGCGTGTGAAAGCCGTATGACTCCAGGCCGCCGGGATAGGAGTGATGGTAGCCGATGGACAACGCTTCGTCGATTGGCGCGCCGAGGTCGTGCTCCAGCATGGGTGTGCGAGTCGATACCGGCAGGGAAGAGCCGGCCATCATCGGCGCGCCCAGCTCGCGAGCGCGGCGATACATCCAGTGGGCGTCGTCCCAGTTGTATGAGAGGTGCTTGTCGGTAAACACGGGCGCCGATCTGCCGGAGGCCGAAAAGATCGCGCAGACCTGGTCGAAGAAGTGGCGGCGTGGATAGCGACGCCGCTCTCTGTCGTCGATCGGGTAGTCGCCGTGCTCGGCGACGATCAGGACACCGTCCACGGCCAGTTCGCCATCCCGCCAGCTGGGAGTGGTGGGCCAGTGTCCGGCGCTCGGCGGCGTCAGTGTCAGCGCGGAGCGGACGCTGGAGTATATGGCGACTCCATATTGTCGCGCAAGGTCGAGTCCAACGTCGTCGGGATGTACCTGGTCCATATAGAGCGAGACCAAGTCAACCTGTGGCTCGATCAGGCCGTTCACGGTGGGAAACCCGGTGGCGAACTTGGACACGATCAGGTCGGCGTGTGAACCCGGAAACCAGGTGGTAACAATGGCGGCGATGCGCTTGCAGGTCATCCCTGACCAAAATACGCTGTCAAGAACTCGAACACATGTCTCTTTTCCTGCTCAGAGGCTGCTTGGACTATGGCGACAACGTTCAACCACCCGGTTTCATCATCCCAGTAGTTCTTTTTCATCACCTGATGTCGACCACACAGCGGCTGCCACCTTGACGAATCGTCCTGGTCTGTTTCTGGGTTGAGCGAGTGAGGTTGCTTGTGGTCAGGTGTCAAGCGTACCGTGCCACCACCAACAGGGTCGATGTCACCTGCCCTCAATCTACATCGCTGTCCATCTTGATCCCATGCGCATCTATAGTCAGCTTCTTCAAGCGAAGTTCTCCAAGTCGAGGGCGATGGTCGAGTTCTAGTTCCAGACGTATCCCGCCTATCAGCAGTTGGCATCAGGTACTCGCTAACCCTGAGGCGTCCTCTGTTCCTCCATGAAAGAATTGTGTAACCGTAGTCAGTCCGGAGTTCAGACAATCGCTGATGCCAATTCTCAGGTTGTCGCCCAGTTCTGGGGTCGGTCGCGACTTCTATAATCTGTTCTCGAGTCGCAACCTTCCCAACGTTGTCAAGAAAGAACGCCTCTATTCTGGCACGCACAGACCTTTGATTGTAGGGTCCTCTGATTTCAGCATGTTCTGTATGTCTAGCAGCGTCAGAACAAGCCATTCTGTTCATCACTTGCGGTGACTCGACGACCTGCGTTTGCAATGCGGGATTCCGTCACATCCAACCAATGCTCCGACGCATCACATAGGATGGCCCTCCGGTTCAGCTTCATGCACACTTCACCAGTTGTACCAGATCCGCACATCGGATCGAGTACGACGTCGTGTGGTTTAGTGGACATCAAGATCAGAGGCTCTATGACTGACATAGGCTTCTGAGCGGGATGTCCGGTCTGCTCGCTCTTCCTAACGAAACCTACATTCAGAGGTGCCTCGATTACACTAGGTGGGCCGGGGACGAATCTCATTTTCCCGGATTCAAATCGGTCGATTTGGGTTTCGTTCAAGAAATGCTCTGGATAGATCTCCGCATCCTCGGCAGACAAGTGCAGACATGTGTTCTGCGCTGAGCGCCAGCCACGGATCACCGATGGGCAGTTTTTATAGTACCAAGTCAACCATGCGACCAGCATGTAACCTTTGGGCATCCGTGAAAGTTGGTGCGCGATAATCTCAGGAAAGCCCCATACAAAAACATGGTCCGAGATTGCCGCAGCCGCGTGGATAACCTCGCTGAGCCATTCGGTGTAGTCGGGACGGGTCCCTCCAACCCCTTTGTTGTACCAAGGGTCGAGAATTGTGGTCGTCACTCTAGTAGTAACTTTCGATAGTGTGTCTAGGACATCCGCTGGACTCCAGATTTCGACGCTGCTTGCCGTATCCGTATGCTGCGATTGGATCACATCGACTCCTCAGACAAAACTTCCATACAGGTAACTCGATCTCAATCCGCGCGGGCCAAGCTGCATGGATATTATCACTTCCAGAACGTCAGTGCTAGATGAAATCGACGGCTCTGTAGGCAGAAAGAGTCGTTTATCCGAGCGTCGCAGGCATCAGCGGAGTGACTGGACAACAAGTTCAGGAGACGTAGCGGATTATCAGCGAGCGGTATCTTTCGTCGGCTTCCACGTCACTTTCGCATGTTGAGATTCACAGGTCAGTCGGCGACGGTCTGAGCCTCGGCTTCGGCTGGCTCGTCCTCGAAAGGCTTGCCGGTTGCGGGGTTGACGTCGAACGGGCTGGGAAGCTCCAGCTCGTCCGCTATCTCACGGACGGCGGGGATGACGTACTCGCCCATCAGCCTGAGACTGCGCATCTGGTCCTCGTGGGTCATCGCGCCGTCGCCATCCCAGAAGAACACGCTTCCGGGTCTGAGTGTCTCGAGAACGTGTCTGATCTTGGGAATGACGGTGTCCGGCGTGCCGGATACGACGGTGTAGTTCTCGACCTGCTCCTCGTAGGACGTGCTGAGCACACCGCCACGGTTGGCGGTGGCGGCGTCGCGGGTGGGTAGCACGCGCCTGCGGGAGGTCAGTCCCGGCAGGCCTAGCAGCGCTGGATTCGCGGTGCCCTCGTTTCCGGCGAGGAAGGGGTTGCTGGGCCCCTGGACGAACTTCCTGCCCACCTCGTCGGCCAGCTCCTCGGTCTCGTCCACATGGACCTTCCACAGGTAGCCGATGTTCTGCGGACCTGACTCGTATCCGAGCTCGGCGGCGGTGTCGTGGTATATCTGGAACGCCTCCTGCGTCGGCCCTAGCTTGGTGGCGAGCATGATGTACGGGATGCGATTGGTCGCCGCCCACACGAGCGAGTCACGGCTGACCACGCCGGGGAGCCAGATCGGAGGATGCGGATTCTGGTAAGGCTTGACCCAAGGGTTGACGTACCGATAGTTGAAGTGCTTGCCCTCCCACCGGAACGGGCCGGGAGTTGTCCAGGCCTTGACGATGAAGTCGTGCGCCTCCTGGAAGCGCTCCCAGTTGTACGGCGGGGGCGAGTTGTGGGCGACGCTCTCGCGTCCGGTGCCGCGCACCCAGCCTGAGACCAGCCTGCCACGTGAGATCATGTCGATCATGGCAAGCTGCTCGACCAGCCACAGCGGATCGTCCCAGATGGGCAGTATGTTGCCTAGCAGCACGATCTTGGCGCGGCTAGTAGTCTTGGCGAGGATCGATGCCTCGACGTTCATCGCTCCGCCCATGCAGAAGGGTGTGCTGTGATGCTCATTGAGCATGATGCCGTCAAAGCCCATCTCCTCGGCATAGACTCGCTCGTCGAGATAGCGATTGTAGAGATCGGATCCTACCTTCGGGTCATATATCTCATTGCTGAGGGTGAGGTCCTTGATCGGCAGCCCGGTCGCGCCGAAGTACCCGGACTCGGGGTCCTGATATGGTCTCTCCGTGAAATGACCTATGAACATCGGCGCCTCCTTCGACACGATCGCCTGCTACTGGGATGCGGCCCAGTCTATCAGGCATATGGAGAGCGGGCAATTATGGCGTGCGATTTCGGTTAGAGCACTGCTGTCAGAGTATGCCGAGCGGGTCAGCCCTCGAAGAACCCGGTCACCAGGTTCACGAACTCATCGGGGCGCTCGATCTCTGGGCGGTGTCCGCAGTTGTCGATGATCGCCAGCTCGGAGCCGGGAATCGACTCGTGATAGACCTGTGAGGCGCTGAGTGGGACGATCGGGTTATCTCTGCCCCAGATGATCCGGGTAGGCAGGTTCTTCAGTCTGCGCAGCAGGTGCGGCAGCGCGGCGTAGTGCATGTAAGGTCGCCATGTGAGGCGGCACGCCTGCTCCCTGGCAACCTCCCAGTACTCGACCTGCTCGGGGGTCGGCTCTTCTGGACAGACAGCCTCGAACTCGGGGGTGTTCTCGGGGTCGAGGAAGCTCTCGGTCAGATACTCCTTGGCGACCACCAGGAACATGTCGAAAATCTCGCCGGACGGCGGCTTGATGCCCATCGGGTTGACCAGCGCGAGCTTGCTGAACCGGTTGGGGTCCATAGTCGCCATCTCGGCGGCTAGCCAGCCTCCAAACGAGAAGCCGAGCAGGTTCGTCTGTTCGATGCCCATGTCGTCGAGCGCGGTCAGATACCAGCCGGCGAGGTCGCGCATGTTCATGATCCAGTCGATGTACGGGGAGTCGCCGAAGCCGGGGTGGGAGGGGATTGTCAGCTCAAAGCCCTGGGAGAGCGACTCGTGGAAATTCATCCAGCCGGGATGTCCCATCTCTTCGTGGAGTATCAGCAAGGGCGCGCCGGAGCCGCCTCGGACCACCTGCACGGTGGAGCCTGCGGCTTCGATCATCTGTTCAGTCCAGGTTTGTGAGGCTGTTGTCAATTCTTGTCTCTCTTTCTCAGGTTAACCGAACAGTCTTGATGAGATTGAGTTTGATAGTCTCGGGGGCGCAGCCGTCATCGAAGTGACAGAGTACAGCATCTTGGACCATGTGTTTCAATTCATCCCATGTGTCCCCTTGTGTGACAATGCTGAACCCTTTGGCGACGGCGTAGTACCCACCCTCTTCGGATTCGTATGCCTCAAAGGTTATCTCTCTTAGTCTCATGGTATGACCTCGGACGTGTGCGTTCTTCGGTTGCGGCGCATTGTATAACACCGCGCTCGTTGACTGCATGGAAGTATGTGTTGACCCAAGTGTGCCTACCTGAGCATGTCGAGGTACATCCGCTGGCCCTGGCGGTAGAGGTCTTCGATCTCGCTGCGCTGGTTGTCGTTGTAGAATCTGCCCCTGGCGCGGATGCGATCGAGGTCGCGATCGATGCCGTCGGAGAAGAGACGGGCGGCGTCGGCGCGTTCGGGACTTGGCGCTCCGGCCCGGACGTATATCGGGCTGGTGTGGGCGAAAACCGGCTGATGAAAGCTGTCGCGGTGCGCGCCCGATAGTCGCGCGGCGATCCATCCGTCCGATGAGACGGGCAGGTCGATCTCGAGACGCCCGTCCCTGGAGCCGTCCGGGTAGGTCTCGCTGGCAGCGACACGGCCGTTGAAGACCAGATCCGCCTGAGAGATTGGCCGGTGCGACTGCCAGGTCGCCAGGACGGAAAGCCTGCTTCCGGGGTCAGCTGAGACCTCTGCGCCGGGGCCGTGTCCCTCGACCTCCAGCGACAGAGCGGGGCCGTTGGTGATGAAGGTGCGTCCGCTCTTCAGCGCGTCGAGCCAGGACGGGTACTCGAACTCCGCGCCGGTGTAGGCGTACACGCGGTTCGCGCTGCATATGAACCAGTCCGACCCGGTCGAGACGGGCAGCCTGATCCCGGCATTCAGCATCCGATAGTAGATGTCGTACTCGACGTCCATCCAGTAAGGATCGAACAGGTTGAAGGCGTCGAGCTTGCCGAGCGCCGCGGCCACGGGCGCCTCCATGCCCTGGCCGTTGTGACACCAGATCGCGATGCCGCCCTGACGGTGCGCGTCGTCGCAGACGTAGCTGAGGGGAGGGTAGTCTGGATCGAACGAATCTACCAGGAGTCCGCGGCTAACTGGATCGACCACGTTGCGGATGTTCAGCAGCATCACGTGACCGTAGCCTGTAGGTCCCCAGGCATCGAAGTTGTGCCTGTTCTCCTCGCCGCACTGGACGTAGTGGTGTGCCGATGAGAACTCAGTAAGCATACCGGGCGGGTACTTGTTGGTGGCGTACTCCAAGTCCCAGCGCTTGAGTATGCTGACCGCAGTCATGCGCAGGTCCTCCACGCGGGGGTCGAGCATGAGCCGCTCGTCGGGCCGAGTCTCCTTCTCGTCGTAGTGGATGTGGGTGTTTCCGGGATGCCAGCCGCGATCTCCGAGATCGGTCCATCGTTTCAGCGTGACGTCGGCCGCGACCGTGCCGCGCGAAGGGGCGTCGAGGTCGAGGGTCACAGGAACATACTCCGTGCCGCGCTCCACCACGACCTGCACCAGGCCTCTGGGCACCTCGACGTCGAACGAGCCGTCGGAGTAGAAGAACGAGTCGCCGGTGCCGACTTTCAGAATGGCGTCGGCGGGTTGGACGAGCTGGCCTGTCGAGGCTGCCACCCGCACCCTGGCGGCGACCGGCTGGCCTGTGTCTGCGTCGGTTATGGAGCCTGTGAGTTTGGCCAATCCATTCCCCTCACTGTCGCTTAAAGGGTAGGTAAACATCCAGACAACCCCTGAACACCAACCAACAGGCTCCCTCTCCCTCA
>JAAXHZ010000177.1 GCA_012270625.1 Dehalococcoidia bacterium
ACACTTTGCCTACCCCTGTCAGCCCTTGAGGGAGAGGATTGAGGTGAGGGTGAAAGCGCTGGCAGGGACTCCCCCTCATCCTAGCCTTCTCCCACTGGGAGAAGGGATTCTAGAAACACCCTCTTAGGTACATGTTCCAACATTGGGACATGAGCTAAAGAAGCGACGGGGCCTCGCCTGCTCATCCATGTGGCATCGCAGCCGAGACCCCGTCTGATTACCCCTAGTTAGGGTCGCAAGGGTTGAGCGTGTTGAACATCAGATGCGACGGCGTGCCATCGATCGGCTCCCAGTCGCCACAGATGGTATCCGGGTTCAGCGCCCAGATCGCGTTTCTGTAGGCGACCGGTACACCGAAGTAGCCCTCGTACAGCTCCTTGCCCAGCTCCTGAGCGTACTCGATGCGCTCATCCTCTTCCATGATCGCGGCGTATGCCAGGTAGTTGGTCTTCCACTTCTCCTGGTCGTCGAGGTTGCAGACACCGCCACCGTAGCCCTGGCAGAGACCGTGCACGCGGATCTTGTCCGCGAAGTTGCGTCCTCCCAGCTGCCAGTGCGATCCACCTGTGGGAGGGCCGTATTCGGACGAAAAGCTCTCACCATCCTGAGCGCCGATCATGGGATTGGTGGCAGCGAATTCCACGGACAGGAAGTTCGCTTGGATGTCCACGGCCTTGAGGTAGGTCACAACCGCGTCCGCGATGTCTCGCATCTCGGGACCGGCCGGGAAGAAGTACCCGAGCGCGTTGAACTCGAACCCCTCGCACCCGGCCTCCTTCAGAAGCCTCTTGGCCTCTTCGGGATCGTATCCATATGGCTCCAGGTTGGGATTGTAGCTCTCGTCGTAGTCGGTCGAGAAGATAGTGATCGGCCTTTCGGACGCGCCTTCTGGGTAGATCGCGGCTCTGATGGCCTCGGTGTCCGTCGCGAGGTTCATCGCCTTGCGTACCCTGACGTCGTTGGTGCAGTGGCCCTCGTCATAGGTCTGGTACATCGACAGGTACACCACGTCCACCTTGCGCGGACCGTCCATGACCAGCCCTGACTCAAGTATCTCTTCGGCAAACGGCCCGGACATGTTTGCGATGTCGACTTTGCCGGTCTTGACCAGCGCGAGCCTCGGAGCATCCTCCGGCACCTGTACGACTTCCATGTTCCTAAACTTGAACTGATACTCGTCGGTGCCGTAGTAGTCGTCGTACCGGGTAAAGCGAGTGTACTGCCCAAGCTCTCGCTCGGTGAAGTCCACGTATCCGGTCATTGGCGCCCCGGCCGCCTCGAAGCCCTCTCCAGTTCCGCCGTTGTCCACCCAGCCGTGCTTCGGGAAGATGTACATGTCCGATCCGCCGATCGGCGTGACGATCTTCAGCACGAAGGCGTAGGGCTGGTTGAGATTGACCTGGAACTTGTAGTTGTCGATCGCCTCTGCGCTCTCGAAGATGTTCCTCCACCCCGCAGATATAGAGTTGCCCGGGTTGTTGCCCTCATCGGAAGCCCAACGAGTAACGTTCCAGACTCCGTCCTCGGCGGTGACTTCGACTCCATCGTGGGCGAGCATCCCCTGGCGAATTGTGAATGTCCACGTCGCGCCATCCGGGGACATATCCCAAGAGTCGGACCAGCCCCAGTCGTTGGTGTACGTGTTGTCCACGTTTACCCCGACTAGGTAGTCCGCCGCGTGAGTCTGGAGCGATGCACCGTAGTCCTTGCTGGCATTGTGCGGGTCTATGATCTCGCTGGCGAAGTTGCTGATCGCGACGTTCAGCTTCTCACTGAGCATGGCATCCGGGGCTGCCGGCGCGGGTGCGGCGGTTGGAGCGGCGGACGCCGGAGCAGCCGTAGGTGGAGCGGGCGCCGCGGGAGCAGACGCCGAAGTGTCCTCTTCGACATCCGCCCCACCGCAGGCCACAGCCAGGCTCAAAACGAGTCCCATTACGAGCATCAATGCTACAGGTCTGGTCAAGTATGCAAGCACGCTAACCTCCTCTCGAATCGAATATCGGCCTTCTTCTCTTAATCACGTGAGGTTGACTGGCATGATCTAGTCGAAGAGATGACAGGAGACCGTATGGCCCGGCGACACCTCCTTGACTTGCGGCTCCTCCACTGAGCACCTGTCGAAAGCCCACGGACACCGCGTATGGAATCTGCATCCCGCCGGAGGGTTGGCTGGAGAGGGCACCTCTCCTCTGAGCACGATCTCCTGTCTGTCCCCGGACGCCCTCGTGGACAGCGCCGCGGAAATCAGGGCTTTGGTGTACGGATGACACGGGTTCTCGAACAGCTCTTCCGAGTCTGCGTACTCCACAATCTGGCCCACGTACATGACTGCTACCCGATGGCTCAGGTATCGGACGGTTGCCAGGTTGTGGGCTATCAGCAGATAGCTGACGCCGTACTCGTCTTGGAGGTCCTTGAGCATGTTCATTATCTGGGCGCGGATCGATACGTCCAGCGCGGACACCGGCTCGTCGAGGACGATAATTCGCGGATTCAGGGAGAGCGCCCGCGCGACGGCGATGCGCTGCCGCTGTCCACCGCTGAATTCGTGCGGGTAGTTGTCTATCGAGTTCGGATCGAGTCCAACGTCATTCAGAAGCTGCGACACCCTGTCCCGAAGCTCAGACCCCGATACCTTCTGGTTGACCATGAGCGGCTCGCCCACGATGAACCTGACCTTCTCCCTGGGACTCAGTGAGCTCCAAGGGTCTTGAAACACAGCCTGGACGGCTCCTCTGTACTCTCGGAGTTCTGAGTCCTGAAACTCGTTAATGTCATTCCCTTCGAACTTGATGACGCCCTCGGTCGGCTCTTCGAGCAGCAGCACCATCTTGGCCGTTGTAGTCTTCCCACAGCCGGACTCTCCAACGAGGCTGAAGGTCTCTCCCTCTCTGATCTCGAAATCGATTCCGTCCACGGCGCGGATCCACGCTTTCACCGGGCTGAACGGAATGCTTCCTCGGATCGGAAAGTGCTTTCTCAGGCCCGTAGCGTTTAGCAGTGTGTGGTTTGGACTACTCATGGTGCCTCCAGCAGCTTACCGCCCGGCCGTCGTCGAGTATCTTCTCTGGAGGATACTCGACCTGGCAGCGATCCATCGCGTAATCGCAGCGGGCGGCGAACGGGCAGCCGTCGGCCAGCTCGTATATCGAGGGAGGCTGACCTTCAATCGAAGTCAGTCTATCTACTCGCTCGCTGACGTCCGGCACCGAGTTGACCAGCGCTTCTGTATACGGGTGTTGTGGATCGGAGAAGATCTTCTCCGATTCTGCAAGCTCAACGATTCGGCCCGCGTACATGACGGCCACCCGGTCGCACATCGTGGCAACTATGCCGAAGTCGTGAGTCACGAACAGTATCGCGAGGTTCCGGTCTCTCTGGAGATCTTTCAGCAGCGCCAGGTAGGCTGCCTGCACCGTTACGTCGAGTGAGGTCGTAGGCTCGTCAGCTATGAGCACCTGTGGGTCGCAGGACAGACCGATAGCGCCGACCGCGCGCTGGCGCATTCCACCACTGAACTGGTGAGGGAAGCTGCCAAGCCGTGTCTCGGGAGCGGGAATCCTCACGGCGCGCATCAGCTCGATCGCCTTGTCGATCAGCGCCCTGCCCGATAGCTTCTGGTGAAGCCTCAAAGGCTCGTAGATCTGGTCACCGACCGTCAGCACCGGGTTGAGGGCAGTCATCGGGTCCTGCAAGACCATTGCGATGTCCCTGCCCCTGACCCTGCGCATCTCCGACCTGCTCTTGGTAAGCAGGTCTTCTCCATTGAGAATGACCTCCCCGCCAACGATGCGCGAAGCAGGCCTGGGATTGAGCTGGATTATCGACAGCATCGTGACGCTCTTGCCACATCCCGATTCACCGACGACTCCCAGCGTCTCACCCTCGTGCAGGTCGAACGAGACGCCGTCAACGGCCTTTCCCACGCCACGCTGACCGTAGAAGTAGGTCTGAAGATCTCTGACACTCAGAACGACTCTGCCCGTACCGTGAACAGATGGGCCGGAGTCAGATCGTGCTTCCCGCACAGCCCCGAGCGTGGTCTCATCGTCAGCCGTCAACGCCATCTATCCACCTTCCGCCACTGGCCGATCTGTCGATTGCCTCGATCCATTGCAGCCGAGGCAGTGTTGAGCTACAAGATCGCCTGCTGCTCCGATGGTATATCACTGATGAACATGTGCATGGGGTAGTGGGTAATCATGAAGTCCACACCGCTGTCCAAAGCGACCGTCTGCGGTGTCACTCCACACGCCCAGAACATCGGCACCTCTCCTGGACGGACGACCACCGGTCCCTCGCCCCAGTCGGGCTTCGACAGGTCCTCGATGCCAATCTCAGCGGGGTCTCCCACGTGTACAGGGCCACCGTGATGATTGGGGAAGCGTGAGGTTACCTGCACCGCCCGCGTCACGAGGTTGGACGGAACCGAGCGCATGCTGACGACCATTGGCCCATGCAGCCTTCCGGCTGGGACCGTCGGGATGTTCGTTACGTAAACACCAATCCCGACGTCTTCACCGTCGTGCCCCAGCCTGACGTGTACCCCGGCGTCTTCGAGCGCCTCGGCGAAGGTGCCGCTGCATCCGAACAGGAACGTGACCAGGTCGTCCCGCCAGTACTCGGCGATGTCGGTCGGCTCGTCAACGACCTCACCCCGTATGAATACGCGATACCTGGGAATATCGGTGCGAATGTCGGCGCCGTCGGCCAGAGTGCGGACTGTGGGGTCTCCAGGATCGGTGACTTCCAGTACCGGACAGGGCTTGGGATTGCGTTGACAGAACAGCAGGAAATCGTAGGCCATCTCCTTGGGAACGATGACCAGATTGGCGTTGGTGAACCCCGAGCAGATCGCCCTGGTGTCCTCCGTCCATGCCGCCTTACGAAAAAGACCGCGAGCCTCCGCCGGTACGTTGGAAACTTCAGTGCGCGCTATCCCCATCCCACTCCCTCCAGGT
>JAAXHZ010000178.1 GCA_012270625.1 Dehalococcoidia bacterium
AGCGGCGATACCGGCCGTCTCTGCGGAGCATGAATCCTTCGGCGAGGCGAGTCGCGCCGGTAGGCGTCGAAAAGCACTCTCCGTGCAGGGTGGGCACAAGTGGAGCGGTAATCTTCCCGAACGCCGGATCGCTGTGGCCATGCTCAGAGACCCATATCTTTCTCAGGCCAAACTGGTAACCTCCGGTGGGTTCGACCATCCCTCCGAGAGAGCGAGCGAGCAACTGTGCGCCCAGGCATACTCCAATCACACGGCGCCCCTGCTCGGCGGCCTGTCGGAGATAGCTCATTTCCTGGTCGAGGGCGGGCAGCCCGTCATTCGCTGACATAGGTCCTCCAAGAGAGATGACTATGTCCTCACGAGCCGGATGCGGGGCAGCGAACGAGTCAAATGTCGGAGCGCCTGAGAAGACAGGAATAGTCACAAGATCGAAACCGGCGCCGGTCAATACAGACTCGAAGTCAGACCCGATGGTCTCATACATGTGATGCTGAATAACGATGGCGTTCATGTTCTTTCTCCAGTATGTCTCGCCTATGGTAGCATTGGGCTGCCGATCGGAATGGTGCGGACGGCTCCAGCGTTCCGAGAAGCGGCGCAAAATCAGATTTCAGCCGCAGTTGTCAGCGTCAATACAGAGAGGTCAAGAATGCCCAGAGTCCCGCAGATACAGCAGCGCAGCGATGTCCCGGAGGAAGCGGCGCATCACTTCGATTCCATCGCGAGCAGCAGAGGTCGCGTCAGCGGGCCGTTTTCGGTGCTGCTCAACAGCCCGGAGGTCGCGGGTCGCGCGGCCCATCTTGGATCGTATATCAGGTTCGAGTCCACGCTCGACCCCGACATCAAGGAGCTGGCAATCATCACAACCTCACGGGAGTTCGACTGCGACTACGAGTGGTCTGCCCACGTCGTGTTGGCGCGAGAGGCCGGTGTCAGGGCTGAAGCGATAGACGCTGTCGCCAACCGAGGAGCGCTCACCGATCTGACGGCGGACGAGGCGCTGGTCATCCAGTACGGACGAGAGATGTTCAGAAACAAGCGTGTATCGGATGGCACCTTTGAATCCGCGAGGGAGAGGTTCGGAGACCAGGGCGTGACTGAACTCACCGCAACCATGGGCTATTACGGGATGCTGGCGTGCGCGCTGAACACGTTCGAGGTCGAACCCGCCCCTGATGCTGAGCGGCTTCCATGAAGATCGCGAATAGCAATAGTCGAGGGTGAGCTTATCCTGACACTCTCGCAATCACCCGTTCGGCGAAGGACTCCTGGACCCGGCGAATGTGATCCACGTCATCGGTGCTCACCTGCAACACAATTTCGGACACACCGATCGATTCGTATGATTCTATGCTCCTGAGCAGCTGATCGGGGGCGCCAATCATCGGAGCCGACGGATTCTCGGAGGGCGTGTCCAGCACGTCCAGCTCACCTCGCACGACCAGGCTGACCTCATCGGGGTCTCTGTCGAACTCGGCACACATTGTCCTAACGGCATCGAAGCGGTCGCCCAGCTCAGCTATCGTGCCGCCGTTAGGATGCCATGCGTCGCCCAGCCTGGCAGTGCGGCGCATAGCTGCCCGGCTCATGCCGCCGATCAGGATTGGTATTCCTGGGGACTGCACAGGCTTGGGAGAGAACTTGAATCCCCCGTAGTCGAAGAATCGACCGTTATGACTCGGATCGTCCGATGTCCACAGATTGCGCAGTATTTCGATCGACTCGTCAGCATACGCGCCTCGCGTGGTGAAATCGCTGCCAAGCGCTTCGTTTTCCTCACGAAGCATACCGACTCCGACGCCAAGTGAGACCCTTCCACCAGACATCACGTCGAGCGTGGCGACCGTCTTGGCGAGCACGAGTGGGTTCAGGTATGGGAGCACCAGCACGGTAGTACCCAGCCTAACCCGCTCTGTCCTGGCAGCTACCCACGTGAGAACGGTCAGAGCATCGTAGTACGGACGGTCCTCGAGGCGGTCGTAGATGTACCCGACGTTCAGGATGTGGTGATTGACCCAGACTGAGTCGTAGCCGAGCTCTTCAGCACGGACGCCGAACCGGATGACGTCCCGCGGGTCGGACAGACCCCAGTTCTGTGGAATGACGAATCCGAATTTCATGGCGCTTCCAGTACGGAGTTCACTGTAGCCAGGTCTTCGGCGGAGAGCGTCCAGCTCGCGGATGCGGCGTTGGCTTCCACCTGATCGGGTCGTGTCGCTCCGGCGATCACGGAGCTCACCGACGGGCTGGCGAGAAGCCAGGCGAACGCAAGCTCAAGGATGGTATGTCCCCGCTCGGCGCAGAAGTCCTCCAGACTCTCGAGTATGTCGAAGTTGCGGTCAGTGAAGACGCCTCTGTCATTGGCCGCAAGCCTGGTACCCTCAGGGGCCGGAGAGTTCCTGCGGTACTTGCCCGTGAGGAATCCATTCTCCAGTGGATAGTAGGGCAGGACTCCGATGCCGTATCTCTCGCACAGCGGAATCATCTCAGATTCGGGCTGCCGGTACAGCATCGAGTAGCGAGGCTGTACGCTGACGAACGAGTTGATGCCGAGAGATCTGGCTATCCAATCAGACTCGCAGACCTGCCAGGCGGCGAAGTTCGAGCAGCCCGCGTATCTCACCTTGCCCATGCGGACAAGATCATCGAGCGCTCTGAGTGTCTCTTCCAACGGGGTGTCCGGATCCCACCAGTGGATCTGGTACAGATCGAGGTAGTCGGTCTGGAGCTTGCGGAGGCTTATGTCGATCTGGTCGAAGATGTGTTTGCGTGAGTTGCCCGAGTTGTTCGGGCCGTCGGCCACTCTACTCGATACCTTAGTGGCGATGACGGCCTGCTCGCGACGTCCCTTGAGCGCATCACCGATGTACTGCTCAGAGAGGCCGCCGCCGTAGCTGTTGGAGGTGTCGATGAAGTTGACTCCGGAGTCGAGAGCGGCGTGGACGACCGATGTTGTGCGCTTGGCATCCACACGCCCACCGAAGTTATTCGCTCCAAGACCTACCGCTGAGACCTGAAGGCCGGACTTGCCAAGTTGTCTGTATTCCAATCCCTGTTCTCCTGACTTCAAATGGCCCTGATACTGCTCAGACCGGTTCCTTGCGGGCGACCAGCAGGCCTCGATCCTTAGTCACTTTAATGGCGAAGCTATGAGAGTCGATGGTCACCGCCATGTTTCGGTCTTCGGATGGAAAGTGTGGCGTGGCCGGGTTGCCGTACTTTCGGGCCTCCTGTCCGGCGAGGACCAGGGAGCGAACGCTGTCGTGGTCGGGCGTGACTCCGAGCAGCAAGTTGCGCAGAAATAGAGCGCACTGCTCGTCTTCGTCGGTGCGGATGCGGCCTTCGGAACCCATCGCAACAATAGTGACCAGCGAGGGATCGAGGCGACGGACTGCCTCGACTGTCGCAGATGCGACGGCAAACGATCCGCCGTAGAGCTGGTCCGCTCCCTGTGCGGCGTTCATCCCCACGGTGCCCGCGCGGGTGGATTGAATGATCGTCTTCCCTTCTACGTCCGCACGGCTGAGCTGTGAAGGAGAGTTTCCGAAGTCGAAGCCTTCAGGTCGCATACCTCCGACCTCGCCCATGCACAACTCCCCTACTCCAGCGCGTCTCAGCTCCAGCGCCTCGTCAACCTCGGCCACCAAAACGATCTTCTGCGCTCCGCGAGCGAGCGCGACCGCAGCAGTGGTGTACGCTCGGAGCACATCGACGATGATGACCACTCCCCTGGCGCGGCGCACGCCCTCCAGCAGGCTGTCTATGACTATCTCCACTGGAACCGTCCCTGGTCTCAGGACCTGAACTCGCGCGGAAGAACGAAGCTGACGTCCTCATCTACACCGTCGATAGTGGTGACTTCGTCCGGGGCAATCGCATCGATCACGGCGAGCACCAAGTCCTCAGGAGTGGACGCGCCCGAAGTAATCCCGACGTTTTCTACACTCTCCAGCCAGGCAGAGTCCATCTCATCGGGTCCGTTTATCAGATAGGCGGTCACACCGTTTGCTTCAGCTACTTCTCGCAGCCGATTGCAGTTGGAGCTATTCTGCGCCCCGACTACCAGCACGAGATCGACCAGGCTCGATAGCTCCTTCACCGCTGCCTGCCGGTTGGTAGTCGCGTAGCAGAGGTCGTTCCGCACGATAACGTTGGAGAACCGATCTTCGATGTGCGCAATGGACCTGCTGGTATCGTCCACAGACAACGTGGTCTGGGTCAGCACTGTAACAGGGGTGTCATCGTCCCAATCGGGCAGGTGAATCGGCTCCCTGTCGTCCACGAGGTGCATACCGGTCTGGCCCATCGTGCCTTTGACCTCCTGATGACCGCGATGACCGACGAGAATTAGTCTGCGTCCATCAGACGAATAGCGCCTCGCCTCATTGTGCACCTTGGTTACGAGCGGACACGTGGCGTCAACGACATTGAGACCGCGCTCTTCAGCCTTCTGAAAGTCTTCGGGCGGCGATCCATGGGCTGAGAAGACGACGGTCGAACCTTCCGGGATCTCTTCAACGTCTTCGACGGTTCTCGCGCCCTTGTCTTCAAGAGACTTGACGACGTATGGATTGTGAACGATCTGGTGCTTGACGTACACGGGATGCGGGTACTTCTCCAGCGCCAGCTCGACGACGTCAATGGCGCGGACCACGCCGGCGCAGAATCCTCTCGGTATTCCCAGAAACACCTTCAATTTACGGACCTCCGTGTTTGTGGCTAGCGCAGGCGAATTGTATCATAGGGTGAATGGTTGGAGTTATACTGTTGCCAGAGCCAGAATTTGCTGGCGCGTTCTCCCACAACTCGAACTGGGAGTGGGCAGCTTCGCGATGATTGAGACGTTGAACGAGAGGAAAGCCGCATGAAACTCGCCCACAGAATGGCGCGTCTTGGAACCGAGACCGCTTTCGAGGTCCTCGCAAAGGCGCGCCTCCTAGAGGCTGAAGGAATGGACGTCATTCACCTGGAGATTGGAGAGCCGGACTTCAACTCTCCTTCTCACGTAGTGGAGGCGGGGAGACAGGCGCTAGTCGAGGGGTACACCAGCTATGGACCGTCTCCCGGATTCCCGGAGCTGAGAGACCGGATCGCCGAAGAGATCAGCAGCACGCGCGGCATCTCGGTTACAGGCGACCAAGTGGTGGTGACTCCAGGTGGTAAGCCGATCATGTTCTTCCTCATAATGGCGATGGTCGATCCGGGAGATGAGGTACTCTATCCCAACCCAGGCTTTCCCATCTACGAGTCGATGATCAGCTTCATGGGCGGCGTGCCCGTGCCTATGCAGCTGCACGAAGACAAAGGGTTCAACGTCGATGTTGACGCCATCTCGGACAGCATAACCGAACGCACAAAGATGATGATCGTCAACTCACCAAACAACCCGTGCGGCTCGATAATCCCGAGGGGCGATCTGGAGACGCTGGCCGATCTCGCCAAGGAGCGCGACATCCTGATTCTATCGGACGAGATATACAGTCGATTTCTTTACACCGGCCAGCATCACTCCATAGCCAGCTTCCCGATGATGAGGGAGCAGACTGTAATCCTAGACGGGTTCTCCAAGACATACGCGATGACCGGATGGCGTATCGGCTACGGCGTGATGCCCCTGGAGCTGGTCGAACCGGTTTCAAGGCTTGTAACCAACAGCGTTTCCTGCACCGCCAGCTTCACTCAGATTGCCGCATTGGAAGCGTTGAATGGGCCTCAAGACGGCTCATATGAGATGGTAGCCGAATTCAGGAACCGGCGAGACATTGTCGTGGACGGCCTCAACTCGATTGACGGGATACGCTGTCCGGTTCCCCAAGGTGCGTTCTACGCCTTCCCAAATGTAGAAGGGACAGGGTTGTCCAGCCAAGAGTTCGCGGATCGACTTCTGAGAGACGGGGGGGTCGCGTGCCTGCCGGGAGAGTCTTTCGGAGAGTACGGTAAAGGCTTCGTGCGCTTTTCGTTTGCCAACTCAACCGAGAACATAGAGAAGGCGCTGGACCGGATCGAAGACTTCGTCCAGAGTATCCGTCAGTAGAGGGGACACTCAGCTCTTCGAACTGGCTCTCGCTAAATTGATACAGGCTCCAGCATAACCGTCAAGGCCAGCAGATACCCATGCGAAAGTTCAGAGTCGCGCTGGCACAGATCAACGTCACGGTCGGCGATCTCTCCGGCAACACAGCGAAGATCTTAGACTTCGTACAGAAAGCCGGAGCGTCAGGGGCGAACCTCGTAGCGTTTCCAGAGCTCACGATCCCTGGATACCCTCCCGAAGACCTGCTGCTCAAACCGCAGTTTCTGGTCGAGAATCGTCTGTGCATGGAGAATATCGCGGAGGCATCGCAAGGCATAGCCGTCATCGTTGGCTTTGCGGACTTCATTGGCGGCGAGGTGTACAACGCAGCCGCGCTCGCCTGCGACGGGGAGCTCGTGGGCACATATCACAAGCAGTACCTACCCAACTACGGTGTGTTTGACGAGGACCGCTACTTCAGATCTGGCGACGTGTGCCCAGTGTACGTTCTGAACGGGACTTCCGTGGGAGTCAACATCTGCGAAGACATCTGGTACGCGGTCGGGCCGGCGGTCGTACAGCGCTCGGTCGGGGCCGAGGTAATAGTCAACATCAATGGGTCGCCTTTCCATGCGGGCAAGTGGCGGTCGAGAGAGAAGATGCTGGCGACACGAGCAGCTGACAATGAGGTGTTCCTTGCGTACGTCAACATGGTGGGTGGACAGGACGAGCTGGTATTCGACGGCGGGAGCATGGTATTCGACCCGACCGGGGAGATGATCGCGTCGTCAAGCCAGTTCGAGGAGGACCTGCTTATCGTCGATCTGGACGTCGAGGCAGTCTTCAGATCCCGGTTGAGAGACCCTCGCCCTCGGAAGGAAGACCCCAGCTCGATCAGGGGGCTAGGACGAGCGGAAGTGGTCCGTGTGTCGGACTGGGACGGCGAAAACTCGCGCGAGAGCGCAGCCGAGTCCGTGCCGGGCCAGTTCTACGACGGCGCCGCGGAGGTTTACAGAGCGCTGACGCTCGGCGCTCGCGACTACGTCAGGAAGTGTGGATTCGAGAAAGTGCTTGTGGCCCTCTCTGGGGGGATCGACTCGAGCCTCGTCGCCGCTATCGCGGTGGACGCTCTCGGCAGTGAGAACGTCGTAGGCGTTTCGATGCCGTCCCGGTTCTCCTCAGAAGGCAGCATCGTTGACGCCAAGCTGCTGGCCGACAACCTCGGAGTAGAGCTATGGACTCTGCCGATCGAGCAATCGTTCGAGGCAATGCTCGAGACGCTTGCGCCGCAGTTCGAGGGCACGGACTGGGGTATCTCGGAAGAGAATATACAGTCCAGGATCAGGGGAAACTTGATAATGGCGCTGTCGAACAAGTTCGGATGGCTGGTGCTTACAACCGGAAACAAGAGCGAGATGGCAACCGGGTACGCGACCATATACGGAGACATGTCGGGTGGCTTTGCCGTTATCAAGGATGTGCCGAAGGTGATGTGCTATGAGCTCTCCGAGTACCGAAACAGCCAGTCGAATACGCCGGTCATTCCCGTTTCGGTGATCGAGAAGCCACCGAGCGCGGAGCTGCGTCCGGACCAGCTCGACGAGGACAGTTTGCCCTCGTATGAACGCCTGGACCCCATCCTCAAGGCGTATGTAGAAGACGACATGAGCTTCGAGGAGATTGTCTCGACCGGCGAAGCCCCGGAGGTAGTCAAGCACGTAATCGGGCTTGTGGACAGATCGGAATACAAGCGGCGACAGGCAGCTCCAGGAATAAAGATCACGCCCCGCAACTTTGGAAGAGACCGCCGGATGCCAATAGCCAACAGATGGCGAGCTTGGTAGTAGTCGTCGGGATGATCCGGCGAGCCGACCCCTAGGTTTGCCAGCTGCGATGGAGCAGAATCCTGGAGCGATCGGTTTCGGTGAGGTGTGGCTCGATCTTGGCCTCGAACTCGGCTATCGTCTCCTCCACGGTTGACGCGCTCGTGTCCAGGGCGATCTTGTGCCTGAACGTGGATCGTTCGAAGGCGGCGGCGTAGGCGTCAAGCACAGCCTGGATGTCCTCGCGCTTGAGCGGGCTGTTGGGATGCGGGCTGCCCGCCATACGCTGCGCTATCACATCGGCGTCCGCGCTGACCTGGACCAGTACCACGTCTGGGGCGAACCTGAGTATGGAACTCTCGACCTGGTATGACACGACCTTGCGGTCGTGCGGCTTGCCGTCTCCTCCGTAGCCGAAGTAGAGCGGCCCGTACACGGAGTCGTCGATGTGCAGGCCGATAGCGAGCCAGTCCGGTCCGTTCCACGAGTTGGCCTGAATGTGATAGTACAGGCTGTGTCGCTGAGTCATCTCCTTGAGCTCAGGGCTGAGAGCAAGGACTTGGCCGCGCTCCTCGTCGGTCATGTCAGCCTGCGGATGGCCGGACGTATCCGGTATCTTCCAGTGGTCGTGTATCAAAGAGAAGCGCACTCCCATCTTCTCTTGCAGCCAGTCGTCGATCGCGAAAGCTAAGGTCGATGTTCCAGAGTACTCGCAGCCTGCAATGACCAATCTCATCTTCTCTCTCCGCGAATGTGTGATTTGAATACGGTCAAGACGCGACGGCGCAAAGGTCGCCATCACTCATATCATGATGATTCTCTACGCTGTGGGACTGGGATGCAAGAGACGAAAATTGCACTTATGCAATTCTCGAGGAGTGAGTGGAGAGGAGTGAGAGAGAGCGTCCGTTGTACACTTCGTGCACTTCTTACACTTTTTTCCGGCCTCCTGAAAAGAGTTCCGTTGTACACTTCGTGCACTTCTTACACTTTTTTCCGGCCTCC
>JAAXHZ010000179.1 GCA_012270625.1 Dehalococcoidia bacterium
TCACGCGCATGGTATGACAAGTCAGCGCCAACGTTCGCTGACGCGATCGCCGTGACACGTCGGTATCTGTGGTCGTGCGCGACTATTTCTCCCTCCTCCTCACCCAAACTCGACATGGTGAAAATCCCAAGAGACTTCTACCATAGGATGCTCGACTCCCTCTGCTACGCTGCCTGATTGTACAAAGTCGAGCCGCTGGGAGAAGGGATTCTAGAAACGCCCTCTGAGGGCTGGAGTGGAGTGGCCGTGATGGAGTCGAAGCCGCATGCCCTCGAGGGCATCAAAGTTGTAGATTGGACGATCTGGCAGTTCGGACCGGTCGCCGCAACCATGCTGGGCGACCTCGGTGCGGACGTTGTAAAGATCGAATCTTTGGACGGTGATCCGGGCAGGGCGGTCTTCTCGGCCTCCGGTGTGGACAGGAGCCTGCCAGCCGGGCGCAACGCCTATTTCGAGGCCAACCAACGCAACAAGCGCAGCGTCGCCCTGGACCTGAAGAAGCCGGAGGGCGCTGAGATCGTCCATAAGCTTGTTACGGACGCCGACGTGTTCATCCAGAACTTTCGTAAGGGTGTCGCCGAGAGACTGGGTCTCGGCTACGATGTGCTGCGCGAAATCAATCCGGCCCTGGTTTACGCGTCGGGGTCGGGATACGGGCCTGCCGGTCCTGACTCCGCCAGTCCCGCGCTGGACGCCGCGGCGCAGGCGAGAAGTGGCCTTATGTACGCTACCGGCCCGGATGGAGCAGATCCCTATCCTGTCCAGGGTGTCGTCGGAGATCAGATTGGTGGAATTACGCTCGCCTGTGGAATCCTGGCCGCCCTCGTCGCGCGTTCGATCCACGGTGTCGGTCAGCGCGTTGATACGTCTCACCTATCCAGCTCGATCTGGCTGCAGGGGCTTGCGGTCAGCATGGGACTGCTCACCCTGCACAAGCCTGACTCAGAGATCAACCTGACGTACAACCCGCCCAGGACGGATGCGTACAATCCTCTCGCGAACTACTACAAGTGTGCCGATGGACGCTGGATGATGCTCGCCAACTTCCAGGCCGACCGTTACTGGCCGTCGTTTGCCACCGCGCTCGGGCTAGACGCGCTGATCGACGATCCCAAGTTCGCTGATACGGTTTCGCGCGGTGAAAACAGACACGAGCTGATTCCGATTCTCGACAGGATATTCGCTCAGAAGACATACGACGAGTGGGCGGAGATTCTCGATAGCTCGGGCGATTTCATATTTTCGCCTGTGCAGAGTCTCGCTGAGCTGCCAGACGATCCCCAGGTGGTAGCGAACGACTATATCACCGAAGTCGATCACCCCGACCTTGGGCGGGTCAAGCTCGCCAATCACCCCGTCAGCTACAGCGAGACCCCTCACTCTATCCGTTCGGTTGCGCCTGAGCTGGGTCAGCACACAGAAGAGGTCATTCTGGAGCTTGGCTACACATGGGAGGACATAGCTCGTCTTCAGGACAGGGGTGTCATCCTCTGAATTCAGAGTGATACCCGCGATCTGTTGAACACCATCCACTGACGGCCACGTCGTCTCCGAATGTCTCGATGCGGACGTCGGTCAGCCGGAGCGCCTCTGACATCCTGTACGCGCCGTCGCCTCCGACCGGAGACGGTGCTGCTTCTCCCCCGATAATCGCCGGAGCGACGAAACCGATAACTCTATCTACCAGTCTGAGATCGAATAGCGATCCCAAGAGGCCGCCTCCGCCCTCTACGAAGACGCTTGTGATTTCCCGTCGCCCCAGCTCGTCCAGAAGCGCGCCTAGGTCAACACGACTATCTCCTTCCGTCGTCATGAACACTTCCGCGCCAGCCGACTCAAGGTCGGCTTGAACGTTCCTGGGATCATCCGCCATTGCGACCAGTGTGCTTCCGGGCTGCTGGAGCAGCCTCGAATCGACGGGTAGCCGTCCTTTGCTGTCCACCACTACTCGCAGCGGTTGTCGGGGAAGGGGAGTGCCGTCGGATTTCCGTGCGGTGAGTTGCGGGTCGTCGGCGATTACGGTCCCAATACCCGCCACGATTGCGTCAGACCGCGCCCTTAGCTCGTGAACGTAACTCCGTGCCTCGACCGAAGTGATCCACTTGGAGTCGCTAGTGTGTGTCGCGATCTTGCCGTCCAGGCTCATTGCGAACTTCGCCGTAACTAATGGTCTGCCCACATTTATGAGCTTGGCGTGAGGCGCGGCCAGTTCCTCCGCCTCACGTCTGCCCTCTCCTATTTGCACGCTGATTCCAGCCTCCCTGAGTCGCTCGACTCCAGAGCCGCCAACGATCGGGTTCGGGTCTATCATCGAGGCGTGCACCTCAGTGACACCGGCCGTGATGATGGCGTCAGTGCAGGGGGGAGTCCGTCCGTGATGTGAACACGGTTCCAGAGTGACGTACATCGTGGAGCCTCGGGCGAGGCTTCCAGCCTGCCGCAGCGCGACGACCTCGGCGTGCGCTTCGCCGACTGGCTGTGTGCTGCCCTCCCCAGAGACGCGCCCATCTCTGGTCACTACTGCACCGACAGGCGGGTTCGGACTGGTCCTGCCGACGGCCTCCCATGCCAGCTCCAGCGCCCGGACCATGTACGGGCTGATGT
>JAAXHZ010000180.1 GCA_012270625.1 Dehalococcoidia bacterium
AGTCCTTGGCAAATCCTGAGGCAGGCTACCAACTCTGAAACTTACAGTTCCAGAACGACAGTCAACGAAAAAGTTCTTGATTTTGTCAAGTCTGATGGGCCTGAGTGGACGATAGACAGAACCATATTCGAGATGTGGTTGGGCGGGCCGTCAGCCGACTCATCCCATCAAGCCCAACAGGGTATCGTTCTTGAGCGGTAGTCCCGTGTTTTGTGGCAGCTATCGGTAGACGCTTGCTTAAGGTTTCTCCATGCGGTAACCCACGCGGGGCTCGGTGAAGATGTACCGTGGACTGTTCGCGTCGTCCCCCAGCTTGTGGCGTTGTGGCGCAGATTCTTTATGGTGGCCCGAAGCAACCCTCCCGCGCTTGAGAACTCCGATCCCCAGACGCGATCCATGATCTGCTCGCGGGTCATTGTGCGACCGGCGCTGATCGATAGCTCGGAGAGAAGCCTATACTCGGTCGGGGACAAGCGCACCGGACGCCCCGAAACCGTCACGCTGCGGTCTGCATAGTCGATAATCAAGTCTCCCATCTCGTAGGGCTGGCGAGGGATGGCCGCATCAGCCGACCTCCGCTTCCGCAAGGACAAAGCGACTCTCGCCAACAGTTCGGTCGAGGAGAAGGGCTTTGTAATGTAGTCGTCGGCTCCCATGTTGAGAGCCCGCACCACGTTCTGTTCTTGGTCGTTCCCAGACAGGAAGATGACCGGCACGTCGGACACCTCGCGGATGCGGCCCATCAACTCGAATCCATTGGCATTGGGCAGCATCAGGTCCAACAGGACGAGGTGGGGGTGCTTCGTCTCCAACAGACTCATCATCTCTTCGGCGTTGCTGGCCCCAAATAGCTTGTATCCATTGGCGGAGAGAATGTTTCGCAGGAGCCACAATACCTGAGGCTCGTCGTCCACCGCGAGAATCCGACTTCCACCGACCGGTGCTGCGTCCGAAGCGTCACCAGTGGTTTCCTGAACGGCGTCGGCGGCGTGGGGAATCGTGAACGTGAATCGCGTTCCTCTTCCCTCGCCAGCACTCTCTGCCTCGATGCGGCCACCGTGCGCCTCGACTATCCCCTTGCAGATCGCAAGTCCCAGTCCCTCGCCTGCAACCTTCCGCTCGCTTCCGTCGTCATCTATTCGGGAATACTTCTCGAACAGCCTTGTCAGTTGATCGGAAGGTATTCCTCTGCCTTCATCTGTTACAGATATGGACACGAAGAATCCGTCTCTCGATCCGGTCACCCTGAGGGTGGAAGACTCCGGCGAGTACTTGGAGGCGTTGGTCAAGAGATTGTCCAACACTTGGGTGATGCGCCGACTGTCCGCCGCGATGAGGGGAAGGTCTGTGTCCAAGTTCACCTCGATGGCATTCCGCGAGCCGCGCCGAAGGAACGCCGTCTTCGCGTCGTCAACCACGGACTTCACATCCGTGGGCTTCAGGTCTACTGACAAGGCCCCCGCCTCTATCCGCGTCATGTCGAGGAGGTTGTTGACTAGGCCACGCAGGTGATCGGACTGCTGGTCTATCATTCGGAAGTACTGGAGTATCTCGGAGATGTCGAGCGGGTCGGAGCTGCCCAACACGATGCTCGTGCAGCCCTTGATCGTCGTCAGAGGCCCTCGAAGCTCGTGGCTCACCATGGCGAGAAACTCGTTGCGCAGCCGCTCGACCTCCTCCAGAGGCGTCATGTCCTGAA
>JAAXHZ010000181.1 GCA_012270625.1 Dehalococcoidia bacterium
CGCTTGAGAACTCCGATCCCCAGACCCGATCCATGATCTGGTCGTGAGTCATCAACCGTCCGGCATTGACGGAGAGCTCGAAGAGCAACTTGTACTCGGTTGGGGACAAATGCACCGGACGCCCTGCTACCGTCACACTGCGCTCCCTATAGTCAATGGTCAAGTCTCCCATCTCGTAGGGCTGGCGAGGCATGGCCCCATCAGCCGGCCTCCGCTTCCGCAGGGATAAGCTGACTCGCGCCAACAGTTCGGTCGAAGAGAAGGGCTTTGTGATGTAGTCTTGGGCTCCCATGTTGAGAGCCCGCACCACGTTCTGCTCCTGGTCGTTCGCAGACAGGAAGATGATAGGCACTTCGGACACCTCACGGATGCGGCCCATCAGTTCGAACCCGTTGGCATTGGGCAGCATCAGGTCCAACAGGACGAGATGGGGCTGCTCGGTCTCCAACAGGCGCATCATCTCTTCGGCGTTGCTGGCCCCGAAGAGCTTGTGTCCGTTGGCCGAGAGAATGTTTCGCAGGAGCCACAGCACTTGAGGCTCGTCGTCTACCGCGAGAATCCGACTCTGACCACCCGGCGCAGCGAGCAGAGCATCACTGACAGCCTCCTTCTTGGCAGCGTCGATGGCCTCAGGAACTGTGAACGTTATCCGCGTACCGCTTCCCTCTCCACCGCTCTCCGCCTCAATGCGACCACCGTGCGCTTCCACTATCCCCTTGCAGATAGCAAGTCCCAGTCCCTCGCCTGCAACCTTCCGCTCGCTTCCGTCATCATCTATTCGGAAATACTTCTCGAACAGCCTCGCCAATTGATCGGAAGGTATTCCTCTGCCTTCATCCGTTACGGATATGGACGCGAAGAATCCGTCTCTCGTTCCGGTCACCCTGATGGTGGAAGACTCAGGCGAGTACTTGGAGGCGTTGGACAGCAGATTGTCCAACACTTGGGTGATGCGCCGGCCATCCGCCGCGATGAGGGGCAGGTCCGTATCCAGGTCCACCTCGATGGAATTCCTCGACCCACGACGCAGGAACGCGACCTTCGCGTCGTCAACGATGGTCTTCACATCCGTGGGCTTCAGGTCTACTGACAAGGCCCCCGCCTCTATCCGCGTCATGTCGAGGAGGTTGTTGACGAGGCCACGCAGGTGATCGGACTGCTGGTCTATCATGCGGAAGTACTGGAGTATCTCGGAGATGTCGAGTGGGTCGGAACTGCCCAACACGATGCTCGTGCAGCCCTTGATGGTGGTCAGAGGGCCTCGAAGCTCGTGGCTCACCATGGCGAGGAACTCATTGCGCAGCCGCTCGGTCTCCTCCAATGGCGTCATGTCCTGAAGCACGCCGAC
>JAAXHZ010000182.1 GCA_012270625.1 Dehalococcoidia bacterium
GAGATCATTGCGGTCTTGGGGAAAAGTGGCTGTGGCAAGACCACTCTTCTCAGGTTGATGGCCGGTTTGGAAGTCCCGTCGAGCGGGTCGGTCGAGATCGAGGACAAAGAGGTCTCAAACCCAAAGTACGTGCGTCCCCCGGAAGAGCGAGGCATCGGGATGGTTGTCCAGGAGTATGCCCTCTTTCCGCACATGACCGCCTCGGCCAACGTGGCTTTCGGACTCAGGGGATTGGACACCGACAGCCGACGCGCGCGGGTCGATGAAGTCCTCGACCTGGTGCAGCTCCAAGACCTCGGCGGCAGGTTTCCATACGAGCTGTCCGGCGGCCAGCAGCAGAGGGTCGCGCTCGCGAGGACGCTGGCTCCGAACCCGGTAACGGTTCTGCTCGACGAGCCTTTCAGCAACTTGGACTCTTCGATGCGCCATTCGCTGAGGCAGGAAGTGGAGGCGATTCTGCGCTCCCAGAGAACCGCGGCCGTTCTCGTCACACATGACCGTGAAGAGGCGTTCGCCATCGCGGACAGAGTCGGAGTCATGATCGACGGGCGGCTGCTCCAGATCGACACTCCCGACAGGGTCTATCACTTCCCGGCAAGCCGCGAAGTCGCCGACCTTACGGGACCGTGTGACTTCGTGGCCGGTGTCTCACGAGGAGACGGAGGTGTGGAAACCGAGCTCGGTAGCCTGGGATGCAAGTCGCCCGCCGGTCCTATTTCTCCAGGAGCGGCGGCGATGGCGCTGGTCAGACCGGACGACGTGGAGCTGATACCCGACGCGGACGGGCAGGGGATAGTAGTGGCCCGCGAGTTCAGGGGCGATCAGGTGATTCTCAGCGTGAAGCTGGACTCAGGGGCTGTTGTCCGATCTCGCAGGCGGTCGTTTTCGACGCTGCCCGCCGGCTCGCGCGTGCGCGTCTCCCCGGTCAAGACCATACCGTTCATGGCATATCTGGCGGATGGGTAGAGACTCAACCGGGAGTTCGGAATTTGGAGTTTGGTGCTAAACTGCACCCACAGTCGAGATGCCAAGGAGGGTAAGATGAAGGGCAAGGTAACCGAACGCGGCCTGCTGATCCCCCAAAGCCTTCTCAAGGGTGCAGATGAGGTTGAAATCCAAAAGCGTGGTGGCATCATTGTGGTTTCTCCGGTCAGTTCCAGAGACCCTATCTTGGATCTCGGAAGCGAGCCAACAACCCTTGAGATCGAGGACGCCTCAGAGAATCACGACAGGTACATCTACCAGGAGTAGCAACCTTGCCACCGGTGTTCGTCGATACAGGCTACTTCTTGGCGCTGGAGTTGATCGATATTGAGTCTGGCGAGTCCGAGATGGGAAACGACACGCTTGCCGATTCCCATCGACTCTTTGCTCGTCGAGAGAACGTACAGACGTGGTTCGTCTGCATGGGATATCGGGGCGGACATGCGTGTCTCTCCGGTCAAGACCATACCGTTCGTGGCATATTCAGCAGATCGCTTAAATTGTGTCGGTGTTACTGACTGTAAGCCCCAGCGAGGCGATATCACTCTGATCCAGCAGAAGGACTCGACCCGTCCGATCTTCCAGGAACAAGGCAAAATCTGAAATGAAGTCCCGCCCCAGCAGGGATGGAATTGGCTGACGGGTCTCAGGAATATACAACTCTATTACTGCTGTGTATCCCTGAACACTGAGTCGTGACTCCACGACCTTGGTCGAAATTCTCCCTCCTACGCCTCTGCTGGGTCTTCCTACGTGCAGCTTCGACAGGTCGAGTCCGATGCGTTCGGCGTCCAATGGGGAGAGGATCGTGCGGTCAGCCCCGGTATCCACCAACAGGTCAACGCCTACGGTTCCAATGTTACTCTGGCTGGGGAAATCAACGTCGCAGTAGACGTATGGACGACTGGCAACGCCGCCACTCGTGGAAAAATACCCTCGGATCATAGACTCGTAAGTATAAGGAGTTCGGGATATTCTGTCAGATAGCGTGTCATGACACGCTGTGTCGAAATACCCCTCACCTTGAGTTGCGCGAGGAGATCGAAGGCATCTTCGGAAGCTCCCACCACTTTCTGATCCGAGATTGCGACCCACTGATCAGGATATCGGCTGAGAAGCTCTTGGTAGTGAGTCTCGTAGAACTCCACGTCTTTTAGGTGTTGCTCGAATGCAGTTTGAACGGCGCTCATATCAACTCCGTATGGAATGGGATACTGAGTTTATGCTTGCGATCCTTGATCCAAGAGTACCAGAATCTGACTACCATGACGCAGGACTCTACACTAGCACCCCCTACCCGAATGGGTTGGGCATCATTCCGACTGGGACTTCTATTAGCGACGGACGCTCGACCTTCAGCGATTCCGTCAGAGCGGTCTCGAGCTCGTCGGCGCCGTGTACGCGCACTCCCCTGACTCCGTAGGCGTCGGCCAGCTTCATGAAGTCTGGATTGTGCAGCTCCGCGCCGATAGATCTGCCGTCGAACCGGGTGATCTGGTCTCGCAGCACGTTTCCATAGGCGTTGTCGTTGAACACCACCGCGACCGCGTTGATGCCGTACTTGACCGCGGTGGACATCTCCTGAGACGCGAACATGAAGCCGCCGTCGCCTGAGATGGCGACGACCGCCTTGTCCGGCATGGCGACCTTGGCTCCGAGCGCGACCGGGTAGGCGTATCCCAGGTTGCCGTAGTACGAGCTGGTGAGATAGGTGCGCGGCTCGTACACCGGGTAGTTGACCCGGCTGTAGTAGCCGATCTGGGTCATGCCGGAGATCACGATGCCGTCGTCGGGCACCGCGTTTCTGATCGCCTGCGTGAACGAGCGCTGGGGTTCTATATGGGGGAGCGCGTCCAGACGCTCCGCCTTCGCCGCCTCCAGCTCGGCCCTTCTGCTGTCTCTCAGCTGCGTCACAGCGCTCAGCGCCTCGAGCAGCGCCTCGAGGGTGTGCTTCGCGTCTCCGACGAGACCGACCGTATCTTCGTAGTTCCGTCCTATCTCATCCGGGTCCACGTCGATCTGGAGTATCTTCTGTGAGAATATGTTTGGGTAGGCGTTGCGAGTGCCGACCGCGATCACGAGGTCGTGCCCAGCCATGCGCTCCATGTACGGGTCGCCGCGGAATCCCATGCCGCCCAGCGCGAGGTAGTGTCGGTCTGAGATCGCACCCTTGCCCTCGGAGGTCATCATAACCGGCGCCTGGAGGAATTCCGCGATTGCCGTCAGCGCCTCGGCAGCATTCGAGGCGATCACGCCTCCACCAGCAAACACGAGCGGGTTCCTGGCCTGCGCTATCAGGCTGGCCGCGCTCTTGATGTCGTCCTCGGAAGGGAGCGCCGCCGCATACTCCTCAGGCTCGAACAGATCGACGTTGGCCTCGTCTTCCAGCGTTTCGGGCGGGATCTCTATCTCGACCGGCCTCGGCCTTCCTGTCTTCAGGTTGTGGAACGCCTCGTGCACGGCTGCCGGTATCTCGGCGGGATCGAGAATTCGATGCGCCCACTTCGTGACCGGCCGGATGGTGTCCAGCTGGTCGTTGACCTCGTGGAGGACACCCCTGTCCACTCCGATTAGCTCACGCTGCACCTGGCCAGCGACGACCAGCACCGGAGAAGAGGCCGAGTACGCCGTGCCGATAGCCGCGCTCGCGTTCTGCAAGCCCGGACCTGGCACGACCATCGCCGTTCCGATTCTGCCGGACGCCCTGGCATACCCGTCCGCCATGTACGCCGTCGCCTGCTCGTGGCGGGTGGCGATGAACCGGATTCCCGGCTCTTGGGCGAGTCCGTCGAGCGCGTGGTAGAGCTGCACTCCCGGAAGTCCGAAGATCACGCGGACTCCTTCGCGGTAGAGCGATCGGGCGAGCGCCTCGCCCCCTGTCATTACTGGCATCTATCTTAGCTCCGGGATGCGCGCAGCGCGTCGTAGTCCGACGCCGCGCGCTGCATGGCCTTCTCGCGTCGGTCCTCCAGCTCGCCTCGGACGTCCTTGGCGTACTGCTGCGACTGCTTGAGGCTGTCGATCGAACCCTGGAAGTGAGGCATGACGTAGCGCGACATCAGCTCATAGCTGTGGAGCACCTGTTCGCGCGTGCCGAACTCCGTGGCCTGCACGAGCAGACCGCCGAACCCGCCGCTCGACTCATCGAGTCGGTAGATCATTTCGATCAGGTCGTCCGGAGTGCCCACGCACCAGGCGCCGTTCTCGACCATCAGGTCCACGATCTTGTCCTGCGGGCAGTCTGTCGCCGGCGCGCCAAGCGTCTGCTCGAAGTACTCGCGCTGGAACCGTCCCGCTCCGACACGCGCCTGTTCGAGCGCCTCCTTCCTGGTCTCTGCTAGGAAGCAGATGATGACCAGTCGCCACTCGCTGCGGTCCATGACGTTGCCGTACTGCTCGGCGGTATCTTCGGCTATCTTCCAGAAGTCCTTCATGTCTCGCGCGTACGAGCCGCCGCGTATGACGCTGACCGACAGCACGCCGAGTCCGTACTTTCCGGCTAGAACCATTCCTGAAGGCGACTGCGCCGCCGCGACAGCCATCGGGAAGTGCGGCTGTGTGTACGGCCTGAGATGCAGTCTCGCCTCGCGCAGCGTGAACCACGAGCTCTCGTAGGTGATCGGCTCCCTCTCAGTGAGAAGCCGCTTTATGATTCCCATGGACTCGTCCATCCGCCGGCGCTGGTCAACCGGGTCGATTCCCAGCATGTACGCATCGGTAGAGAGCGCGCCGGGACCTACTCCGAGCATGGTCCTGCCGCGCGTCATGTGGTCGAGCTGCACCATCCGGTTGGCGACCATGAGTGGGTGGTGGTAGGGCAGGCTTATAACGCCAGTGCCCAGCTTTATGTGCTTCGTCCTCTCCGCCGCGGCCGCCATGAACAGCTCAGGCGACGCGATCGTCTCCCATCCGGCGCTGTGGTGCTCGCCGATCCACGCCTCGTCGAAGTCGAGATAGTCGAGCCACTCGATCAGCTCGAAGTCCCGCTCGTAGGCCACGGTCGGGTTCTCGTTCTGCCAGTGGAACGGGGCCATGAAGATTCCGAACTTCATGCGGTCGGGAAGAGCCATGAGGGACCTCTTGGGAGTGTGGCTGTCGGATGGAGCTGGCGGCCTTGCGAGGAGTATCGGAAGGCTTCAGAGATTCTAGCATGGGGGATGAGTAAATTGCAGTAACGCAATTTTCGAGGAGTGAGTGGAGAGGAGTGAGTAGTGAGAGCCACCCTCACCCCGTATCAAATACTGGGCAGGCTCCAGCCCTCTCCCAGAGGAACCTGACAGGGGTAGGCATTCGTACTTTTCACCCTCTGAGCCCTCAGCGGACCATCGTGGAGCCTTTGGGGTTATCAGAGTGTTCGCACTCCCGGCAGGGAGGCCATTCTCCGATCCAGGGTGAGTGTTTCTGACACCACTCGAGAGTAGTCATCGGCTATGAGCCGATCGAAGAGACCCGGCCCCTCTCTGGTTTGAAGCGCGAGTATGACGGATTGTCCGTTTAGAGGGGAGACAAGCCCGCTGGTGAGCGCGTCAGCCAGCGCGCCACGCGCATCCGCGTCGGATATCCCGTAGTGGCGCTGCAGCGCAATGTAGGCTTCGCCCACGACCTGGTTTGAGGCGAAAACTTCGCTGCCTTGGTCCTCTACCAATGATCTCAGCGCTTCCACACAACGCTGGAAGTCTCTTTCTGGGTCCTTCGATGTCAGCCGGACCAGCACCGACGTGTCAATCCCTAAGCGCGAGGTCATAGGTTCCCTGCCGGAACTTTCGGATGTCGAAGGGGGGGTGTCCAGGTGGTATCTTCTCCCGCAGAGTTCCCAGACGAGAGTAGTCAATGCGCCTGGGTCGTATGAGGTAGCCGTCCGGAGTTTCGCTGATCTCCAGGGAGTCACCGGGGCCGACGCCCATGACGTCCAGCACGCGCGCTGGGAATGTGACCTGCCGCTTCGAGGTTATCTTGACGATCATGTCGGTCTCCTTACGCTGAATGTATCCTAAGTAAGGAGCACGGGTCAAGACCAACAGGTGAGTCGGATGCTGTACCAGTTTGGTAGGTGAACATTTCACCCTCACCCTAACCCTCTCCCTGAGGGAGAGGGGA
>JAAXHZ010000183.1 GCA_012270625.1 Dehalococcoidia bacterium
AGCTCCATAGCCTTGTCCATGAGCTGATCGGATGGCACCAGGTGATTAAGAAGACCGATGCGATATGCCTCCTCGGCCTCCACCACTCGGGCTGTGAAAAGCAGTTCCTTGGCTACCGGCCATCCTACCTGCTGCGGCAGGCTCCAGGTCGAGTTTACTCGTCCATACTGAACGGCCAGAAACCGGAATCGAGTGCGCTCACAGCCGACACGGATGTCCAAGCTCGACGCAAGTACGGCGCCGCCTCCGAAAGCTAGGCCGTTGAGCGCTCCAATAGTAGGCTTTCGGGCGGCGGCAATGTGCCAAGAGTACTCGGCCCGACGCGGGTCTGGCGGCGGCGGAGTGTCCATTCTCGCCTGTTCCGCCATCTCGTGAATGTCGGCCCCGGCTGAGAATGCGCGTTCCCCGGCGCCAGTTAAGATGATCGCGTGTACACCATCGTCATTTTCGAGCTGGGTCACAGCGGTGTCGATCTCGTTGAACAGCTTGCGGTTCATCGCATTGAGGACTTCTGGGCGATTCAGCTTTATGATGCCAATATGATCCTGCACATCCAGCAATAGGTGTTCGTAGCTCACTCGATTCTCCATTCAGATAGCGTTATGCGGCGCATGGGTGGCGCCATTATATGAACGGCCTGAATGAGGGTCAAGAATTTGAGAACGGAATGCAGAAGCGGCGTGGGCTCAATTGAAGCCAATACCTCAATGAGAGGGCGAGTGTGTACCCTTCCGAGTCGAATTGCGTGAGAGTCGCTACACCTCAGTTTCATCGTAGCGCTTGCCGTCCCGCCAGGTGGCTACGTAGCCCTGCGTCACAATCGCGCGCCGACGAGCCTTGATCGCGGCGCGACGAGCGGCAAATATGGAGAGTTCCATAGTACTCAAGGTAGCTCTCTGCTCAGGCGTTGGATACAGTTTGCTCAGGGCCTCTTTGTCTTCGTCAGTCAGGTACCATTCGCTACTGTCTCCGACTATCGAACGCCTTGGCGTCATGTACTTCTCGCTTTGGTCACTGACTGACATCTGCTGTCCTCCTGTCGGTTTCCGATTCACTCCCTCTTCAATTACTACTGGAGCCCCCTCAGTGCTGTCATACAAACGCCACTTATCCACGATCTCACGATAAATCTCCTGAAAATTTCGTAGCCCGGCCGCAACCCTCCGGCGGATCACGTCTTCCGGTACATGATGGCCCCCCTGTAACACACGCTGAGCTACTCGCTCGACCGCCCTATCGGCTGTCGCAAGACGGAAGAAGTATAGTTCTACATAGTATCCCCGCTCCTGCCACTCAGGAATCATCCGAGCGAACCCACGTCCACTGAGAGTGGTCTCGAATGCGAAGCTCTCTCCCCTATCGACCATATCGCGAATCGTCCTCAGCATCAACCGCCCCGCCTGCACCGCTACCTTCTCCGGCTCGAACGGATTCAGGCCGGCCGCGATGAGATCGGCGTTGACGAACGTCGGGATCCGCGCCTCATCGATCAGGAACTCGCTGGCGAACGTGGTCTTGCCCGCCCCGTTCGGGCCGGCGATTATTAGGATGCTCTTCGGTTGCTTCATCACGTAGTGCGCCTTCGATGTATGTCCATCTGTCACAGTGTACAGGAGATTGTCGATGCTCTAATTTTACATCTGCCTGAGCGCGTTGGCATTTTCATCTTCGTTGCTGATCTCCAGCAACCATTCCAACGTGATTTGTGTATAATAGGCCCGAATTTCACACTTGGTGTATGCCGGTTCGCGGCATCCGTACTCAACCACCGAGACGGCAGGCTATGCCGGAATCGCGGCTTGGACACCGCCCGCCTGAGTACGGCTACGACGGGTCCCTTTCAAACAACCGGAGGAAGTGACATGACCACCGGATCTTCATTCGAGACGATTCACAAGCAGCCCGTTAGCGACTTCGATGTCGCACCGAACCTGGACAGGGAAAACGTCTCAGAGTTCGACTGGCAGCAGTTGTATTCTGAGCTCGACTGGCTGCCAGGCGGAGGCCTGAACAAGGCCCACGAGGCCATTGACCGCCATGCCAACGGCAGCAAGCGCGATAAGCTCGCAATGATCTGGGAAGGCAAGAACGGCGAGCGAGAGGACTACACGTTCGGCGACATGAAGCGGCAGACTGACAGATTCGCCAACGTACTCAAGAGTCTGGGCATCCAGACAGGCGACCGCGTCTTCACCTTCATGGACCGCATACCTGAGCAGTTCATCTCCGTGTTCGGGATCCTTAAAGCAGGAGCGATAGCAGGGCCACTGTTCTCAGCGTTCGGTCCGGATCCCGTTAAGGACAGGCTTCAGGACTCAGGCGCGAAGGTGCTCATCACTCAGCCGGATCTGCGCCGGCGGATCGCGCACATCATCCCGGAGCTGTTCGACCTCCAGCACATCATCATCGTCAACAAGAACGGACGCGATCCTGCTCCCATCGACTCCCAGGACCTCGACTACTACGAGGAGATGGACAAGGCGTCTGCGGACTTCACCACGGTTAACACGTCCCAGTACGACTTCTCCATCATGCACTACACCTCCGGCACGACAGGCAAGCCGAAGGGAGCCGTGCATCGCCACCAAGCCGTAGTTCAACAGTACGCCACCGGAAAATGGGCGCTCGACCTGCATGACGATGACATCTACTGGTGTACCGCCGATCCCGGATGGGTAACCGGCACCTCCTATGGAATGCTTGCGCCGTGGACCAACGGCGTCACGCAGCTCATATACGAGGGCGGTTTCCGCGCCAGCGCCTGGTATGAGCAGATCCAGAAGCACAAGGTGACGGTCTGGTACACCGCGCCGACCGCGATCAGGATGCTAATGAAGGCCGGAGACGAGATCCCCAAGAGGTACGACCTTTCGTCCCTGCGATTCACCGCGAGCGTCGGCGAGCCGCTGAACCCGGAGGCCGTTGTGTGGGGCAATGAGGCGATCGGCCACCCATTCCACGATAACTGGTGGCAGACTGAGACTGGTGCGATCATGTGCGCCAACTACGCCTCGATGGACATCAAGCCCGGCTCGATGGGGCGGCCCATCCCAGGCGTACAGCTTGGCATAGTGGATGAGAACTTCGATCCAGTACCCCCCGGAGAGGACGGCAACCTCGTTGTTCGACCCGGCTGGCCGTCCATGTTCCACACCTACTGGCAGAACCTCGAAATGTACAACTCGAGGTTCAAGAAGGGCTGGTACATCACCGGCGATACCGCGCGCATGGACGAGGATGGCTACTTCTGGTTCGTTGGTCGAGCGGACGACGTCATCAATACGGCTGGGCACCTGGTGGGGCCGTTCGAGGTCGAGAGCGCTCTGATCGAGCATGAGGCGGTTGCAGAGGCCGGTGTGATAGGCAAGCCGGACCCGATCGCCATGGAGGTCGTCAAGGCATTCGTGTCGCTAAAGGACGGCTACGAGGAGACTCCGCAGCTCCGCCGCGAGATCATGCAGTTCGCGAGGACGAAGCTGTCGGCGGCAGTCGCTCCCCGCGAGCTAGACTTCATTCCCGGCCTCCCCAAGACGCGCTCAGGAAAGATCATGCGACGACTGCTCAAGGCGCGTGAGCTGGGTCTTCCGGAAGGCGACACCAGCACCCTCGAGGATGACTAGATATATGACGATAAGCGAACAGCATATCGAGAGCCATGAAGTGCATAGCAAACGTCTGCTTCAGCACGCGATCGAGCAGCTTGAAAAGGGTGATAGGCTTCAAGCGTCTGAGAAAGCATGGGGAGCCGCAGCCCACCAAATGAAGGTGGTGGCCGAGAAACGCGGGTGGCCGTACAAAACTCACAGACACGCCTATGAAATAGCTGACCGACTCTCGGAAGAGGAGGGCAATCCCACCCTGCGGAGACTGTTCAATACTGCCAATACCTTGCACCAGAACTTCTACGCGGATGAGAAACCGGTCTCTGTCCTGGAAAAAGACATCGAAGATGTGAAAGAGCTGCTGGATATACTGGAATCTACACTCGGACAGACGGAGTAATCAAATGAAAATCTGCTGGTTCCACCTGATGCCCTACCGCTACCTCCCAGACGACTTCGAGGAGAAGTACAGGAGCGTGTGGGTGGACGTTCCCAGTCACCTGTTCGATCCTGTCAAAGCCAATGAGCTTTACAATGAGTACCTTGACGAGCTCGAGTTCGCCGACCAGGTGGGGTTCGATGGCATCTGCATCAACGAGCACCACAACAACGCATACGGGATCATGCCGTCGCCGAACATTACGGCGGCCACACTCACCCGCCGCACCCAGAACGCCGCGATTGTCGTTCTGGGCAACAGCCTCGCGCTGTACAACCCGCCTCTGAGAGTGGCGGAGGAGTTCGCGATGCTCGACTGCATCAGCGGCGGCAGACTGGTGGCCGGATTTCCGGTCGGAACTTCCATGGATACCAACTACGCGTACGGCGAGCCTCCCGCGAGTCTGCGCGAGAAGTATTACGAGGCGCACGACCTCGTGATGAAGGCATGGACCGAGCCTGAGCCGTTCGCATTCAACGGCAAGCACAGCCAGGTGAGATACGTCAACATCTGGCCCCGGCCACTCCAGCAACCGCATCCGCCGGTCTGGATTCCGGGTGGCGGCTCGGTCGAGACCTGGGAGTGGACCGCGCGGCTGAACTACGTTTACTGCTACCTGAGCTACTTCGGGTACAAGCGCGGCATCCAGGTGATGGACGGGTTCTGGAAGGAGATGGAGTCGCTTGGAGTGGACGATAACCCATACAGGGCCGGATTCCTCCAGTTGGTGTGCGTAGCCGAGACCGACGAGAAGGCAAAAGAGCTATACGCCGAGCACGTGGAATACTTCTATAAGAAGTGCCTGCACGTCTATGAGGGGTTCGCAGAGGCGCCCGGGTACAGGACGATTCGCACAATCAAGTCCGGGGCAGTCCAGCAGGTCGGCGCAGCTGCCAGCAGGTACAGGCAGCACCTGACCTGGGATGACTACGTAGAACAGGGCTACGTGATCGCGGGCAGCCCCAAGACCGTAGTTGAGCAGCTGCGCAAGGCCGTCGAGGGGCTTCGGGTGGGTCACCTGATGACGCTGCTCCAAATCGGTTCCATGCCTCGCGACCTGACCATGATGAACACCGAGCTGTTCGCCACACAGGTCAAGCCTTACATCGAAGACATGTGGGACGAGTACGAAGACCACTGGTGGCCCGAGCCAGTATCCAGGGATGAGCGGGCAATGCCTGCCCCGGTCGCAGGCGACTAGGAGCGCGTCTTTCGGAGCGGCTAACCGGCTCGAAAGGCTAAGGGGAGGCGAGCGCAGACTCGCCTCTCTCCACGAATGCGCCAACTGGCACAGGACTGTGATATGACGACGACCGCCGATAAGTTAACTCTCAAGGTAGGACCGATCACGACCAGGTATGAAGTGCGCGGCTCCGGCCCTCCGCTTCTCTACCTTCACGGCGCGTTTGGCTATGCCGAGTGGCCTGAGTTTCTGAACGCCATGACAGACAGCTTCACTGTCTATGCGCCTACTCATCCGGGATTCGAAGGCGACAGCGACATAGACCACATTCAGGATCTCCTGGAGCTCACGCTTTACCACGCCGACATGATCGATGCCATGGGATTGGACTCCCCTCACGTCGTCGGACACTATTCAGGAGCAATGGTGGCTGCGGAGATGGCGGCTGTCAGGGCTGTGGACATCGGTAAGCTGGTGCTGGCGGCGCCTGCCGGGTTCTGGCAGGACAACAACCCCGGACTGGACTACAACACGACTCCCGCCACCGAGATGCGGCAGGCGTTGTTCGCCGACCCTGACTCCGATGCTGCCCTGAGAATCTATCCAGTGCCCAAGGACGATGAAGAGCTGGGGTGGCAGATCATCCACAGGGTTCAGTCCCTCAGCACGGTCGGAAAATTCCTCTGGCCCATCCCGGACAAGGGTCTAGTCCGGCGCGTACACCGGATCGACCGCCCAACTCTCGTCGTCGTGGGAGACCATGACAAGGTAGTGCCCGCAGCATATGCGGAGCTGCTGACATCACGCATTCCCGACTCCCGTTCCCATGTAATGTCGAACGCCGGGCACATGATGGCACATGAGCACCCCAACGAATTCGCCAGAGTGGTCCTGGAGTTTCTCTCAGAGTAGGCTGACGGCCTCCTAGCGCGGTACGATGGGCAGCGTGATGTGGGAAGGGTACTCGGAGGTATGATACACGGTCTGGAGCGCCGGCACGAAGTTTGCCTCGGCTCCGACCTCCCCACCTGTGTTGGTGTTGCGATCGAATCTGGGGAAGTTCGAGCTTGAAATCTCCACCCTGATCTGGTGGCCCTTCCTGAACAGGTTCGCCGTTGACCACAGGTCTATCGTGTACTCGTATATCATACCTGCGCTGATGGGCGACGCCGGCTGGCGCGCGTCACGGTATCGAGCCCTGATAATCCCATCTGTCAGATTCCGCGCGTATCCCGAAGGCTCAACGTCCACGAGCTTCGCCGTGAAGTCCGTGTCGGAAGCGTTCGTGGACGCGAAGAGCGTCACAGTAACGGGGCCGGTTACTTCAGTGTCTTCAGCGAGCGGAGGCGTCGAGTACACCAGCACGTCTTGGCGTCCTTCGACCCATCGCTGGTCATATGCCCCGCTGGCCTGGAAGGCCGGGTCACAGCACAGACCTCCGCCAACGGTCGGAACGGGAGTCAGGGGATTGTACACATAGACGTCCGGGGCTTCGTCACCTGGCTCTTCGGCGCTCAGCGCTCCGTCGCCGTTGAGCGAGTTGGCATTGCCGCGGCTGTGCAGGTAGTACTTGGTCTCTTCGGCCCGGGCCAACGGCCACTCGTCCTCGTATCTCCAGACGTTTTCTCCCATAACGAAGATTCGGACCGGCTTGTCATCAGTGAATCCGTTGTCCTCTCCAAGAAGGAGGTAGTCATAGTACCTGAGGATCTCGCCCATCAGGTCAATGGCCGCCCCTGCCGCGCGAGTTCCGAAGTTGTACTCGCCTGAGACCGCGGGCGGAGAACCGCCGTGTATCCAAGGGCCGATGGTGAGACGCTGGCCGCTTCTGGCAAGGTCGGTGGCGCCCATCGAGCGCATTCGCTCGTAGTTCTTGATGGTGCCTCCGAGGAATATGTCGTACCATCCGCCGAAGTTGAACGCTGGGATTCCAATGTCGGCGTGCGATTCTTCGATGCAGACCTGCTTCCAGTAGTCGTCGTACTCGGGATGAGAGAGCCAGTCGTAGTAGTACGGAGCCAGACCGTTCTGGAGGTCAGGAAGGTCGCTCATAGGCAAGTGCTGATACAGCCTGTTCAGGTCGTCTTTTCCAGCGATCAGCTGGTCGGCGTCGGAATCACCCAGATTCAGCCTGCTGGACAGGTTGGCCCAGTTTGCGGACGCGAGCGCCCCTATGGCCCACGACAGGTTGAATCCCAGCTCGAACGCGCCTCCTTGCCAGGCCCAGCCCTCGTGGTAGTCAGACGCTGTGACGCCGGGCGCAATGCCAGCCAGTGAAGGGGCGCCAGACTTGGCCGCGAGCCACTGTGTCGCGCCGACGTATGACACACCGAACATGCCCACCTTGCCGCTGCACCACGGCTGCGACGCTACCCACTCGACTGAGTCGTATCCGTCCGAGATCTCATTGAAGAAAGTGTAGAATTCCCCTTCGGATGAATATCGACCCCGGACGTCCTGGATAATTACTGCATAGCCGTGGCTGGCCGCACGGATGGCGTCCAGGGTGCCAGTCCGGTTCGAAGGGGCCGACTTGTCGTAAGGCGTCCGCTCCAGCAGCGCGGGCACCGCGCCCTCAACCTGCGGTCTGAACACGTCCGCGTAGGTAGTAACGCCGTCCCTCAACAGGATCGGGACATTGTAGTCGAAGGTTACAGAGTATGGGCCTGGCATGAGCAGCCTCCCGTGCAAGAGTGAATACGGAATAGGAGCAACCTACCCCTAGGCGAGAATGTAGCACAGAGAGGCTAGGGCGGCAATGGCGTGTTGGACGACTCATAATCGCCTCGCCTCGTGCTACAATCGCGCCAATTGAAACTTGGAGTCCAAAGATGCGTACTGTCGATGAGGTAAAGGCGATTGCGCTCGCTGAGATCGACCGGCGTGGCGACGAGCTGATCGGGATCGCCAAGACGATTCTCGACAATCCAGAGCCTGGATTCAGGGAGTTCAAGACCGCCGAGACGGTCGCCTCCGCGTTCCAGCGCCTTGAGATTCCCTTCAAGGACGGTATAGGCATCACCGGTCTGCGCGGCGACCTGCGTGGTGGAACGGATGGCCCGACCGTCGCGGTGATGGGCGAGCTTGACTCCCTCAAGGTGCTGGGCCACCCCCACGCCGACCCCGAAACGTCGGCCGCCCATGCCTGCGGCCACCACTGTCAGATAGGCATGATGCTGGGCGTTGCGACAGGCCTCCTCGCAAACGGCGTTCTGGACTCGCTGACAGGTCGAGTCGCGCTCATGGCGGTACCCGCAGAGGAGTACATCGAGGTCGAGTACCGAGACGATCTCCGACGCGCCGGCAAGCTCGAGTTCATCGGAGGCAAGCCGGAGTTCATTAGACTCGGCGAGCTGGATGACGTGGACCTGGCGATGATGACTCACACGTCCAGCACCGACGCTGACAGTGGCATGATCGCATTCGGCGGGACCAATAACGGAATGGTGGCCAAGCGCATCCGATTCCTTGGCAGGGCTGCGCACGCCGGGGGCGCCCCTCACATGGGCGTCAATGCGCTGAACGCGGCGATGATTGCGATGAGCGCAATCCACGCGCAGAGGGAGACCTACCAGGACCCGGACACCGTCCGCATTCACCCGATCATCACCCAAGGCGGAGTGGCTGTCAGCTCTGTCCCAGCAGACGTCCGCATGGAGACCTACGTTCGAGGGTCTCGGACAGAGGCGTTCCTGGATGCTTCTACCAAAGTTGACCGCGCGCTGAGGGCGGGAGCGATGGCAGTAGGAGGCTCGGTGGAGATAACCACATTGCCGGGCTACCTTCCGATCCAGTCCGACGAATCGCTTCTCGATCTGTACGGCGCCAACGCCAGATCGCTTGTTGGACAGGCGAATGTCCAGAGGCTGGGTCATCGTACAGGCTCGACTGATATGGGAGACGTATCGCAGCTTATGCCTGTGATCCATCCCTACGTCAACGCCGCGACCGGCGGCGGTCACGGCATCGACTACGTGGTCAGGGACTACGAACTTGGAGTGCTGACCGGCGCGAAGGCGATGACGATGACGGTCATAGATTTGCTGTCCGATGGCGCGGCGCACGCGCGCAGAATCGCCGGAGACTATCGACCGCCGTTGACCAAGCAGTCTTACCTCGAGCTAATGCGTTCGATGCTTAGGGAGACCGCTCATACCGAATAGGGAGAGGCGATATGCCCACGATCGACGAGCTCAAGTCCAGCGCACAGGCCGCGATTGACGATCGCGCCGAATGGCTCATCGACGCCGCGCGGACGATTCTCGACAACCCAGAGCCGGGATTCACCGAATACAAGACCTCTCGTTTCGTGAGCGAAAAACTCAGCGAGCTTGGTATCAGCCACCAGTCTGGTATCGCCATCACCGGGCTAAAGGGAGTGATAAGCGGTGGCAGACCAGGACCGACAGTCGCGGTCATTGGCGAGCTCGACTCACTGCGAGTACTCGAACACCCGCACGCGGACCCGGAGACGGGGGCGGCGCACGCATGCGGACACCACTGCCAGACGCCGATGATGCTCGGCACAGCCGTTGGTCTGATGGTGCCGGAGGTGATCGAGTCACTCGCGGGGAACATCGCGTTTATCGCGGTACCCGCGGAGGAGTTTATCGACGTCGAATTTCGCTGGGGTCTCCGCAAGAACGGCAGTCTCGGCTTGATGGCGGGTAAGCAGGAGTTCATAAGGCTCGGCGCGTTCGACGACATCGACATGGCCATGATGGTCCACACTGCATCAAGCTCACAAGAGTCCACTAAGTTCTCAGTTGGCGGAACCTCGAACGGCCACGTCGTCAAGTACGTCCGGTTCATCGGCAGGGCCGCACACGCCGGAGGATCACCACACCTGGGTGTAAACGCGCTTCAGGCGGCGATGGTGGCGCTGAACGCGCTCAACACCCAGCGCGAAACTCTGCGAAACGAGAACAATGTCCGTCTCCACGGCATACTGACCAGAGGAGGAGCGGCAGTGAACTCTGTTCCGGCGGACGTGCGATACGAGGGGCGAGTGCGAGGACGCACCGCCGACGCGATCGCCGACGCCAATGACAAGATGGACAGGTGTCTGCGCGCCGGCGCGCTGACGATGGGCGGCAGCGTCGAGATCGTCACGATTCCAGGCTATCTGCCCATGAAGAACAACGAGCCTATGATGGAAGTGTTCAAGCGAAACGCCGTTGACCTCGTCGGTCCAGAGGAGGTCGCTGAGCATCCACCCGACCTCAATCGTGGAGGCTCGACCGACATGGGCGACCTGAG
>JAAXHZ010000184.1 GCA_012270625.1 Dehalococcoidia bacterium
AGACCCGGCATTTACTCGCACTTGCTATATCCACAGTCGAGACAGTTGAGGCATCCCTCCTGCGGAATCAGATTGCCTGAGCACTTCGGGCAGCGGGCGCCCGAAGGGATCTGGGCATGACCGTTCCCATTGGATGGAACGTTCGAACGCCGCGTCGAGGGGAACAGTCCAGGTTGAACGATGGTGGACTGCTGCTGCTCAGACGGGCCGGCAATTGCCCGGTGCGAGGCATGAATGTGATTGACGAGGGTGTGAGCCATCGCATCCGGCGCCGACCGTATCAAAGTCCCGCCGTCCCAGGCCGGGCAGCACGTGATGCCCTGCAGGTGAGCAACAATCTGATCGGGATCGATCCCTGAGCGCAGAGCTAGAGAGACCAGTCTCGACACCGCTTCGAGGTTGGCCGAATCGCATCCACCGGCCTTGCCGAGGGTAGTAAACACCTCGAACGGTTTTCCATCATCATCGAAGGTTATGGTGACGTACATGTTGCCATGCCCTGTTCGCACACGGTCGGTCACTCCCGCAACCGATGTCGGGCGCTCCCTGGGCACAAGAAGTCTCGACTGCTCGACGATAACCTCATCTGTGTCGGCGGTCTCGGTCCTGCTCTCGAGTACCTGCATGGATTTCGATCCATCGCGGTACACGGTCACAGCCTTGCACCCGGTCTCCCAGGCAAGCTCGTATGCCTCTCTCACATCGTCAACTGTCGCGTTATTGGGCAGATTGATCGTCTTGGAAACCGAGTTGGTGACGTGCTTCTGCCAAGCCGCCTGCATCCTGACGTGAGCCTCGGGGCTGATTGCCATGGAAGTGCGGTATATGGCGGGATTCAGTCCGTGGTCCTCCAGGATGCTCTCTGCTCCCTCCGGGTTCTCGGTGATCTGCTCGAGCACCTGTCTGACACGCGCATCGCTGCCAAGCTCTGCGCGGAGGGACTCAGAAATCGACACCGGCGCGTCCAGCAGCCTTGAGCTGCTGCCCTCGTGGTCTTTCCAGAGGACGTTCGACCACCACGCGAGCGCGAAGTGTGGCTCTATGCCGCTGGAACATCCCGCAAGTCGGCTGATGGTGCCCGTAGGCGCTATTGTAATGATGCTGGAGTTACGCACCGGCGGCAGTCCCCGCTCCTTGAGCGCGGATCTCTCGTACTCAGGAAATGGCCCCCGCTCGCGCGCGAGATTGGCGGACTCGTCCCAAGCTATGCGCTCGATGAAACCGCCCAGCTCGTCAGCGAGATCGAGCCCTTCCTGAGAGTCGTAAGGGATGTTCATCCTGACCAGTGCGTCGGCCCACCCCATTACACCGAGGCCGATGCGTCGGGTCGCAAGGTTGACTTCCCTCAGCTTGGGCAATGGAAATGTGTTCACGTTAATGACGTCGTCGAGGAAGCGGACGGAGGTCCTGACAGTGTCTTCTAGCGACACCCAGTCGAACGCTCCATCGCTCACGTGCGCGTCCAGGTTGATGGAACCCAGGCAGCAGTTCCCGTAGTTCTCGAGGAACTCTTCTCCGCAG